>DASPJU010000829.1:0-5966 GCA_035628475.1 Salinarimonas sp.
AGCGGATCTGCCGAAAGTTGAAGAGCTTCTCGTAGAAGCCGGCCCATTCGTCCATGCGGCCGCGATGGACGTTGTGGGTCAGATGGTCGATGTAGTGCAGGCCGACGCCGTAGGGCTTCGGGTCGCGCTCGCCCAGCCAGTTGAAGTCGACGTCGTAGATCGAGCCCTTCGCGCCGTAGCGGTCGACAAGATAGATCTGCAGGCCGCCGATGCCCTCGATGGCGGGGATGTTGAGCTCCATCGGCCCGACCCGGGTCTCGGCCGGCTTGGCGCCCATGGCGAGTGCCCGCTCATAGGCGTATTTGGCGTCGACCACGCGGAAGGCCATGGCGGGGGCGCAGGGGCCGTGCGCCTCGGCGAAGCGCGCCGCGAAGGAGCCGGGCTCGGAATTGAGCACGAAGTTGATGTCGCCCTGGCGGTAGAGGGTCACGTTCTTGGAGCGATGCCTGGCCACCGGCCGGAAGCCCATGAGCTTGAAATAGGCGTCGAGCTTCTCCGGCTCGGGATGGGCGTACTCGACGAACTCGAAGCCGTCCGTGCCCATCGGGTTGTCGTCGGAGATGGCCGGGGGCGGGGCGTCGTGGGGAAAGGGACCCATGGTGGTGCTCCTGCGGGGGTTCGGAGAGGTCAGGCCGCGTCGGGCTGCGCCTCGGGCGCGGCCTGGCGGAAGGCGGGCAGCGCGAGGCAGGCGGCCTCGGCGGCGAGGATCCGGGGATAGGCCTCGAGCGGCGCGTCGAAGCGCCGGGCGTTGAAGAGCTGAGGCACGAGATAGACGTCGGCCAGGGTCGGCGCGTCGCCGAAGCAGAACGGGCCCTCCCCGATCATCGCCTCGACGGCGCGCAACCCCTCAGCGATCCAGTGGCGGATCCAGTCGTCGATCTCCCCCTGGGCGTGCCCCATGGCCTTCAGTCGGCGAAGGGGTCCTAGGTTGTTCAGGGGGTGGATGTCGCAGCCGATCAGGGCCGCCACGGCCCGCACCCGGGCCCGTTCGATCGGGTCGGCGGGCAGGAGCGGCGGCTGCGGGACGACCTCCTCCAGGAACTCGATGATGGCCGGCGACTGGACGAGGGTCGTGCCGTCGACGTCGAGGGCCGGGATCCGACCCTGCGGGTTCACGGCGAGGTAGGCGTCCGAGGCCTGCTCGTTCCGCACGAGATGGATCGGCACCGAATCGTAGGGGACGCCCTTGAGGGCGAGGGCGATGCGCACCCGGTAGGCGGCCGAGGAGCGAAAATACGTGTAGAGCTTCATTCGGCGGCCTCGCGCAGGTCGGGGACCGCGGAGGACCGGGCGCGGGCGTCGAGGCGGGCGACGAGGCCGAAGAGCTGCGCCCGCTCCGCCTCGCTGAAATCCTCGAGCAGCCGCGCCTCGAAGGCGAGCGCCTCCGGCGCCAGCGCTTCGTAGACCCTCCTGCCCTCCTGCGTCAGCACCAGCAGGTCCTCGCGCCGGTCCTCCGGGTTCGTCTCGCGCCGCACGAGGCCCCGCTCCACCAGCAGCGCCGCGGCACGCGAGACGGTGGACTTGTGCATGACCGCGTGCGCCGCGATATCGCGGCCCGTGCGCACGCCGTACTGGCCCAGCGTCGCGATCACCCGCCAGGCCGGGATCGTGATGCCGAAACGGTCGGCATAGATCCCCGCGAGCGCGTTCGACACCGACGCCGCCAGCACGTTGAGCCGGTAGGGCAGGAAGCGCTCCAGGGCGATCAGGGGCTCGTGCGCCATCGTTGACAAGGGATCGTTGCTCGTGCAACCAACTATGACAGAAATGGTTGCGTTGGCAACCACCTCGCGGGGCGACCCCGCCGGATGGGAGAGAGCCGATGAATCTCCACACCCCCACGGGCCTGCAGACCGCGCAAGCGCGCGCCGGCCAATCGGCCCTGGTGCCGGGCTACATGTCGGGCTTCGGAAATTCCTTCGAGACCGAGGCGCTGCCCGGCGCCCTGCCGATCGGGCGCAACTCGCCCCAGAAGGCGAATTACGGGCTTTACGCCGAGCAGCTGTCGGGCTCGCCCTTCACGGCGCCGCAGGCCACGAACCAGCGCTCCTGGCTCTACCGCATCCGCCCGGGGGTGAAGCACCAGACACGGTTCCGCAAGGCCGATCGGGGCCTGATGCGCACCGCGCCGGGCGCCCGCGACGAGGCCGAGCGTCCGATCGGCCAGCTGCGCTGGGACCCGATCCCGCTGCCGGCCGAGGCGCTGACCTTCCTTGGGGGCCTGCGCACCATCACGACCGCGGGCGACTCGGACGCGCAGGTCGGCATGGCCGCCCACATCGCGCTGGTCACGGCGCCGATGGTCGACGAGTACCTCTACAACGCCGACGGCGAGTTCCTGGTCGTGGCACAGGAGGGACGCCTGCGGTTCCGCACGGAGTTCGGGATCATCGAGATCGCGCCGGGCGAGATCTGCGTCGTCCAGCGGGGCGTGATCTTCGCGGTCGATCCCGTGGACGGGCCGGCGCGGGCCTATGTCTGCGAGAACTACGGCGGCGCCTTCACGCTCCCCGACCGAGGCCCGATCGGCGCCAACTGCCTCGCCAACCCGCGCGACTTCCTCACGCCCGTCGCGGCCTACGAGGACAAGGAGACGCCCTCGAAGCTCTTCGTGAAGTGGGGCGGCGAGCTCTACGTGACCGAGATCGGCCAGTCGCCCCTCGACGTGGTGGCCTGGCACGGCAATTACGCGCCCTACAAATATGATCTTCGCACCTTCTCGCCCGTGGGCGCGATCGGCTTCGACCATCCCGACCCGTCGATCTTCACGGTGATGACGGCGCCGTCCGAGACGCCCGGCACCGCCAATATCGACTTCGTGATCTTCCCCGAGCGCTGGATGGTGGCCGAGAACACCTTCCGCCCGCCCTGGTACCACCGCAACCTCATGAGCGAGTTCATGGGGCTGATCTACGGGGTCTACGACGCCAAGCCGGAAGGGTTCGTGCCGGGCGGCTTCTCGCTCCACAACCAGATGCTGCCGCACGGGCCCGACGCGAGCGCCTTCGAGCACGCCTCCAACGGGGAGCTCAAGCCCGTGAAGCTCACCGGCACCATGGCCTTCATGTTCGAGACCCGTTTCTCCCAGCGGCTCACGCGCTACGCAGCCGAGCTGCCGCAGCTGCAGGAAACCTATCTCGACTGCTGGGAGGGGTTGAGGAAGCACTTCGACCCGAGCCGGCGGGAGCCGACATAGCTCGCCTGACCGGGCCAGCGTCGTGGCTCTCCCCTCACCCGGCGCTCCGCGCCGACCTCTCCCGCCAGGGGAGAGGTTTCGCGCCCCTGGCGGGAGGCGCGCATCGCGCGCCGACCTCCTCCTCGATGGGGGAGGTCGACGGGCGTCAGCCCGGCGGGCGAGGGTGGCACCGCCGCCCTCCCCGGAGATGGCGCGAGAATCACGCCCGCCCGCGCGTCCTCACCATGAACGTGTCGTAGGAATATTCCGCGATCTGCCACCAGAGCAGGTTCTCGCCCCGGAACGCGACCATGGAATCGAGCGCCCGCTTGAAGTCGGCGTTCTTGCCCGCCGTCTCGGCATAGTACTCGTTGGCGGCCTTGAGCGCGGCTTCCATGACGGGGACGGGGAAGGGCTTGAGCTCCGCGCCGTTGGCGACGAGCCGGCGCAGGGCCGGCGGGTTCACGGCGTCGTACTTGGCGAGCATCCAGTTGTTGGCGGCCTCGCAGGCCTGGGACACGATCGCCTGGTAGTGCTTGGGCAGCTCGTTCCACTTGGCCATGTTCATGACGAGGTGGAGCATGGCGCCGCCCTCCCACCAACCCGGGTAGTAGTAGTATTTCGCGACCTTCTGGAAGCCGAGCTTCTCGTCGTCGTAGGGGCCGACGAACTCCACGGCGTCGATGGTGCCGCGCTCCAGCGCCGGGTAGATGTCGCCGGGCGCGATCTGCTGCGGCACGACGCCGAGCCTGGCGAGAACTTGGCCGCCCATGCCGCCGATGCGGAACTTGAGGCCCTGGAGGTCGGCGACCTCGCGGATCTCCTTGCGGAAGAAGCCGCCCATCTGGGTGCCCGAGTTGCCGCAGGGGATCGAGATGGCGTTGTAGCGCGCCAGCACGTCGTTGATGATCTTGGCCCCGTCCGCGAAATGCCACCAGGAATGCTGTTGGCGGGCATTGAGGCCGAAGGGGATGCCGGTGCCGAAGCCCAGCGCCGGCTCCTTGCCGACATAGAAATAGGTCGGCGTGTGGGCGCACTCCAACGCGCCGCTCGACACGGCGTCCAGCGCCTGCAGGCCGCCCACGATCTCGCCCGCCGGGAAGGTCTGGATCTGGAATTTGTTGTCGGTGGCCTCCGCGACGTACTTGGCGAAGGTCTGCGCCGTGCCGAAGATGGTGTCGAGGGAGCGCGGGAAGCTCGAGGTGAGGCGCCAGCGCACCTCGGGCGCCGATTGCGCGATCGCCGGCATCGCGACCGCGGTGCCGGCCGCCGCCAGTCCCGCGCCCTTCAGGAACGTACGGCGCTTCAAGGTGCTCGTCATCGTGAGGTGCCTCCCTTGGCTGTTCGTCGTTGAAAGGTCCCGCCCATGAAGCTCGCGTCGCTCAAGCATGGACGGGACGGCCGTCTCGTCGTGGTCTCGAAGGATCTGACCCGCGCCACCGATGCTTTCACCGTCGTCCCGAGCTTGCAAGCCGCCCTGGACGATTGGGACCGGCTGGGGCCGCGGCTGAGCGATCTCGCCGAGAGCCTCGACCACGGCTCGGTGCCCTCGTTCCGCTTCCATGAGCACGATTGCGCCTCGCCGCTGCCCCGCGCCTTCCAGTGGGCCGACGGCTCGGCCTACGTGAACCACGTGGAGCTCGTCCGCAAGGCGCGCGGCGCCGAGATGCCGGCCTCGTTCTGGACCGAGCCGCTCATGTACCAGGGCGGCTCCGATTCCTTTCTCGGCCCCCGCGACCCGATCCCCATGGCGGACGAGGCCTGGGGCATCGACTTCGAGGCCGAGATCGCGGTCGTGACGGGCGATGTCCCCATGGGCGCGACCCGGGAGGAGGCGGCGGCCGCCATCCGCCTCGTGATGCTCGTCAACGACGTGTCCTTGCGCAACCTCATCCCGGCCGAGCTCGGCAAGGGCTTCGGCTTCTTCCAGTCGAAGCCGTCCTCGGCTTTCTCGCCCGTGGCCGTGACGCCCGACGAGCTTGGGGACGCCTGGGACGGGGGCCGGCTTCACCTGCCCCTCCTGTCCTTCGTCAACGGGCGCCCCTTCGGCAGGCCGAACGCGGGGGTGGACATGACCTTCGATTTCCCGGCCCTGATCGCGCATGCGGCCAGGACGCGCCCGCTCGCCGCGGGCTCGGTCATCGGCTCGGGCACGGTCTCTAACAAGGACGCGGACGGCGGCCCGGGGCGGCCCATCGCCCAGGGCGGCGTGGGTTATTCCTGCATCGCGGAGCTGCGCACGATCGAAACCATCAAGGAGGGCAAGCCCGCGACGCCCTTCCTCGCCTTCGGCGACAGCGTGCGGGTCGAGATGAGGGACCAGGCCGGGCATTCGATCTTCGGGGCGATCGAGCAGGAGGTGGTGCGGCATGGAGGGTGAGCCCTTGTCATCGCGGGGCTGCGAAGCGGAGCCCGACCCGAAGGGGCGCAGCAGGCGTCAAACCCGCGCGAGGCGGCAAGACTGGGATCCGTTTCCGCTCCGGAGGCCCGTCGTGGGTTCCGGGCTCTCGCTGTGCTCGCCCCCGAATGACAACCCCCGTCCCGTCCTGAGAAGGTCCTGCCCATGACCGACAAAGCTTTTGCCTCCACCGCCGACACCGGCCAGAAGACCGTCTCCTTCGACGAGATCGGGCCGGGGCTCTTCGCCTACACGGCGCAGGGCGATCCGAATTCCGGCATCATCGTCGGCGACGACGGCTGCATGGTGATCGACGCGCAGGCAACGCCCGCCATGGCACAGGACGTGATCGCGCGGGTGCGCACGGTGACGGACAAGCCGATCAAGTACGTG
>DASPJU010000830.1:0-4619 GCA_035628475.1 Salinarimonas sp.
GGCGCCTCGCTCACGAACGTGAACGGCTCCTTCTACGACTTCACCGCCGAGCGCCTGCGCGGCACCGCCCGCGAGACCCTGACCTTGCCTCCCGACGCCTGGGGCGGCCGCGCCGCGGTCGACTGGGCCCGCCGCCTCGCCTGGGGCGAGGGGTTCGATCCGGAGGCCGAGCGCCTCGTGACGGTGGCGGAGGTGCTGGACCGGATCTACGGCCGGTGACGGGGAGCCCTCTCCCCACCTGCGGGGGGAGGGGAAGGCAACACCGCGTTAACCAGAAACCCGCATGGTTGTCCCGGGCGCGTCGGGGCGCCCGAACAGGGAAAGGCCGCTCATGCCCGTCGTTCGTCGCTTCCTGATCGCCCCCGCGCTGGCCCGCCTGATCCGGCGGAGCGTCGGCGCGAGCCGCCTGGCGGAGGCCCACATGCCGACGGGACCGGCGCGGCACGTCCACATCCAAATCGCGGAGGACGCGGCCCATCTCGTCCTCACCACGGCCGACGGCGCCAGCGAGCGCTGCCCGCTGCCCACCGCCCAGGCCGAGGCCCTGGCGGAGGCCGCCGCGGGCCATGTCGCCTACGACCGCAGCGAGGTGGCGCTGGACGGCGCGGTGCTCCGCATCGACAGCTTCACGGTGCCCGGCCCCCTCGACATCGCAGAGGCCTCCTTCGCGGACGACGCGGGGGCCTGCGCCTTCGCCGCGCCCGTCTGGCTCGGCCCGGAGATCACGCACGAGCCCCATTGCGACACCCGCAGCATCGCGCTGCACAGCCTGTCGCTCGCCGCCGAGATGCCCATCACGGACGCCATCATCGACGCCGTGCTCGACATGCTCGACCAGCAGGAGCTGCGCGCGCTGCTCGGCCGCGCCCGTTCCGCCGAGGCTCCCGCGCCCACTGGCGAGGACCAGGACCGCATGGACGCGGCGGTCGCGGCCTGACCCACTCCGCCACCCGGACGCCGGTGAGTGGCCGCCTCGCGTCGAGGCGCCGCTCAGGCGTCCTCGGCCGCGCGCTGCGCCTCGATGGGCACCAGGGGGTCGTCCTTGACGAGATCGAGGGTGAGCGCCGTGCGGACGTTGCGCACGTTGGGCATCTCGGTCAGCTCCGTCACGAAACCCTGGAAGGCCGCGAGGTTTTGCGCGACGCATTTGAGGATGAAGTCGATGTCGCCCGAGAGCGTCCAGCACTCGCGCACCGCCGGCCAGTCCTTCACCCGAGCCTGGAAGGCCGCGAGATCCGCCTGCTTCTGGCTCGCGAGCTGCACCATGGCGAAGCACACCACCTCGAAGCCCAGCGCCTTGGGATCGAGGAGCGCGCGATAGGCCTTGATGATGCCGGTCTCCTCCAGCGCGCGCACGCGCCGCAGGCAGGGCGGCGCCGAGAGGCCGACCCGGCGGGCGAGCTCCACGTTGGTGATGCTGCCGTCGGCCTGAAGCTCGCGCAGGATGGCCCAGTCGATGGCGTCGAGGCGTCCGCGCAAGGGATCCCGCTCCGCTGGAGAAAGATTATTTCTCGTTGACTAGACCGCGCCGGGGCCCCTTACAAGCGCGATCGCGGCCTGGCCGCGCAAGGAAATGTGGATGGCGATGACGTTTGGGACGCGATGTTGCGCGACGTGACGGCCTGGGTGCTCACCGATGGCAAAGCTGGCGACGAGGTCCAGTGCCTCGGGGTCGCGGAGGCCTTGGGGCTTGCCCCGCAGGTCCGTCGCGTTCGCCCGCGCGCGCCGTTCTCCTGGTTGATGCCCTGGGGGCCCGTCGACCCGCGCGAGGGCGCGGGCCGCCCCGGCAGCCCCATCGCTCCCCCTCATCCCGATCTCCTGATCGCCTCCGGCCGTCGCGCCGTGCCCTACATGCGCGCGGTCAAGCGGGGCAGCGGCGGGCGCACCTTCACGGTCTTCCTCAAGGATCCGCGCACCGGGCCGGGCGCCGCCGACCTGATCTGGACGCCCGCCCACGACCGGCTCGCGGGCGCCAACGTGCTCGCCACCCTCACCTCGCCGCACCGCGTCTCCGCCGCCCGGCTCGCCGCCGCCCGCGCCGCGCCCGACCCGCGCCTTGCCCCCCTGCCCCATCCGCGCGTCGCCGTGCTCGCCGGCGGCGACAGCCGGCACCACCGCTTCACCGCCGACGACGTGGCGCGCCTCGTGCGCGATCTCGAGGCGATGGCGGATTCCGGCGCCGCGCCCATGATCACCGCCTCGCGCCGCACGCCCCCAGCCCTGCGCGAGGCGCTCCAGGAACTGGCGGCGCGCGCGGGGGGCTTCTTCTGGGACGGAAGCGGCGAGAATCCCTATGTCGCGATGCTGGCCCTGGCCGATGCGGTCGTGGTCACGGCCGACTCCGCCAACATGGTGGGCGAGGCGGCGGCGACCGGCGCGCCGGTTCTCGTCTTCGCGCCGTCCGGCGGTCACCGCAAGCTCGACGCGTTCCTCGCGGGCCTCGAACGGCATGGAGCTGTGCGTCCGCTCAAGGGCCGGCTTGAAGCCTTCGCCTACGAGCCGCTAGACTCCACCCCCATCATCGCCGCCGCGGTCGAGGAGGCCTTCCTCCGCCACCGCGGCGCGACCGCTTGAGACCCAAGGTACCGCGTCCATGCCCCATATCCATGCCAGGCTCCTGATCATCGGCTCCGGCCCGGCCGGCTACACGGCCGCCATCTATGCCGCCCGCGCCCTGCTGGAGCCCGTGCTGATCTCGGGGCTGCAGCCCGGCGGCCAGCTCACCATCACCACGGACGTGGAGAACTATCCGGGCTTCGCCGACGTGATCCAGGGCCCGTGGCTCATGGAGCAGATGCGCGCCCAGGCCGAGCATGTGGGCGCCCGCATGGTCTCGGACTATGTGAGCTCCGTCGACCTCTCGGCCCGCCCCTTCCGCCTCTCCTGCGATTCCGGCGACACCTATTCCTGCGACGCCCTGGTGATCGCCACGGGCGCCCAGGCCCGCTGGCTCGGCCTGCCGTCCGAGCAGACCTTCCAGGGCTTCGGCGTCTCGGCCTGCGCGACCTGCGACGGCTTCTTCTTCCGGGGCAAGGAGGTCGTCGTGGTGGGCGGCGGAAACACGGCCGTGGAGGAGGCGCTCTATCTCGCCAACCTCGCCGCCAAGGTCACCGTGGTGCATCGACGGGACTCGTTTCGCGCCGAGCGCATCCTCCAGGAGCGCCTGTTCCGCAACCCGAAGATCGCGGTGCGCTGGAATGCGACCGTGGAGGAGATCTGCGGCGGCTCGAGCCCGCCCTCCGTCACCCATGTCCGGCTCCGCGACACGGGCACCGGCGCGGTCGACGAGCTGCGCACCGACGGGGTCTTCGTCGCGATCGGGCACAAGCCCGCCACCGAGCTCTTCGGGGGCCAGCTGCCCATGAAGGCAGGCGGCTATCTGCTCACCGAGCCCGGTCGCACCGCGACCAGCGTGCCCGGCGTCTTCGCGGCCGGCGACGTCGCCGACGACATCTACCGCCAGGCGGTGACCGCCGCCGGCATGGGCTGCATGGCGGCGCTCGAGGCGGAGAAGTACCTCGCCGAGCATTCCGCCAACCCGAAGGTGCGCGAGCGCGAGGCCGGGACGGAGCAGATGATCGCGGCGTGGGAATAGGCCGGCCCTGCCTGTGGCGGCGGGAAAACCAGGCATCGCCCCCCATGCCGAGGTGCCCTGCGAAGCCCGGCCTCGAAGCACGCAGCACGCCTCAGGCAACGTCCAGATCCCTCGATCGCCCTTCGACGCTCGCTCCGCTCGCACCTCAGGACGAGGGTAGCGGGTAGGAGTGACGGGCGGCCCCTGGCTCAGCCTCGACACCCTCGCCCCGGCCCCTCTCCATGCGGGAGGGGGAGCCCCTCAAGCCAGACCGTGACGGCGGGGCTGATTCCCTGTATGGCTGCCGCTTTCGGGCGGGACGCCATCCTGCCCGGCGCGTCAGAAGGCCGGCGAGCGGCCCCGCGGGGACCCGAACCTTGGACTGGGACAAGATCCGGATCTTTCACACCGTCGCCGAGGCGGGGAGCTTCACGAAGGCCGGCGACGAGCTGGGCCTGAGCCAGTCGGCCGTGAGCCGGCAGATCAGCGCGCTCGAGCGCGAGCTCAACGCGCCGCTCTTCCACCGCCATGCCCGCGGCCTGATCCTCACCGAGCAGGGCGACATCCTGTTTCGCGCCTCGCGCGACATGCGCATGCGCCTGGAGACCACGCGCGCGCGCCTCGCCGAGACCCGCGAGCGCCCCTCGGGCGAGCTCAAGGTGACGACCACCGTGGGCCTCGGCTCGCTCTGGCTGACGCAGCGCCTGCCGGAATTCCTCGACCTCTACCCCGAGATCCGCGTCGAGCTCATCCTCACCAACGAGGAGCTCGACCTCGCCATCCGCGAGGCGCAGAAGAACATGTTCGTGTTCTGCATTTACCTGGTCATCATCAATTTCCTCTTCCTGATGCTCGGCGCCCTGCTGTACATGTACGCCGGCGCCCTGGGCATCGAGGTGCCGGAGCGCACCGACCAGCTGTATCCCAAGATCGCGTTCAACCACCTCGATACGGCGGCGGGCATTTTCTTCGTGCTCGGCCTCGTGGCGAGCACGTACGCCAGCTCCGACAGCGCGCTGACGGCGCTGACCACCTCGTTCTGCGT
>DASPJU010000831.1:0-3489 GCA_035628475.1 Salinarimonas sp.
GATCGAGCCCGGGGCGCGGACGTTGTGCGAGCCGTGGGACTTCGGCCCGGCGTTGAAGCGGTGGCGCTTGATCGTGCCCTGGAAGCCCTTGCCCTTCGAGGTCCCGGAGATCTTGACCTTCTGGCCGACCTCGAACGCCTCGACGGTGACCTGGTCGCCGACCTGCAGCTCGCCCGCCTCGTCGCGGAACTCGACGACGTGCTTGTGCGGCCCGGCGCCGACCTTCTTGAGGTGGCCGAGCTCGGCCTTGCTCAGGTGCTTCTCCTTCGTCGCGCCGTAGGCGAGCTGGACGGCCTCGTAGCCGTCGCGGTCGTGCGTGCGGATCGCGGTGACCGGACAGGGCCCGGCCTCCAGGACGGTGACGCGCTCGACGCGGCCGTCCTCCAGGAACAGCTGGGTCATCCCCAGCTTCTTGGCGAGGATCGCGGCCATCTACGACACCAGCTTGATCTCGATGTTCACGCCGGCGGGGAGGTGGTCCAGGCGCTGCAGCGAGTCGACGGTCTTCGGGGTGGGCCCGTGGATGTCGATGAGCCGCTTGTGGGTGCGGATCTCGAAGTGCTCCTGCGAGTCCTTGTCCTTGAACGGCGAGCGGATCACCGCGTAGACGTTCTTCTCCGTCGGCAGCGGCACGGGGCCGGCGACCGTCGCGCCGGTGCGCGTGGCGGTCTCCACGATCTCCTTGGCCGCCGTCTCGATGGCCGAGTGGTCGTACGCCTTGAGGCGGATGCGGATCTTGTTCTGGGTTGCTGCGGCCATGTTGGTGCCGTTCTGTCCGATGTCCTGGGGAAGCTCTGCGCTGGGCGCCCTTGCGCCGGAACGCGCAAAACCCGCCCTGCGGGTGTGGGGCGAACGTTGCCGCCCCTGAAGTTGTCGTGTCGGCGTGGTGAAGGCGCGAGGGGCGGGCCGCCGACCGGCCCGCCCCCGCGTACGACTGGTGCTAGGCGATGATCTCCGACACGACGCCGGAGCCCACCGTGCGGCCGCCCTCGCGGATGGCGAAGCGCAGGCCCTGGTCCATGGCGATCGGCTGGATGAGCTCGATCTCCATCTGGACGTTGTCGCCCGGCATGACCATCTCGACGCCCTCGGGGAGGTTCGCCGCGCCGGTCACGTCGGTGGTGCGGAAGTAGAACTGCGGCCGGTAGCCGGTGAAGAACGGCGTGTGACGGCCGCCCTCCTCCTTCTTGAGGACGTAGACCTCGGCCTTGAACTTCGTGTGCGGGGTGATCGAGCCCGGCTTGCAGAGCACCTGCCCGCGCTCGATCTCCTCGCGCTTGGTGCCACGCAGCAGGCAGCCGACGTTGTCGCCGGCCTGGCCCTCGTCGAGGATCTTGCGGAACATCTCGACACCGGTCACGACCGTGGTGGTCGTGTCCTTGATGCCGACGATCTCGACGGTGTCACCCGTGTGGATGACGCCCTGCTCGATGCGGCCGGTGGCGACGGTGCCGCGGCCCGTGATCGAGAAGACGTCCTCGACCGGCATCAGGAACGGCTTGTCGAGGTCGCGCGTGGGCTCCGGGATGTAGGAGTCCAGCGCGTCGGCGAGGTCGTAGATCTTCTGCTTGTACTCCTCGTCACCCTCGAGCGCCTTGAGCGCCGAGCCGGTGATGAAGGGCACGTCGTCGCCCGGGAAGTCGTACTCGGAGAGCAGGTCGCGGACCTCGACCTCGACGAGCTCGAGGAGCTCCTCGTCGTCGACCATGTCGGCCTTGTTGAGGAACACGACGATGTACGGCACGCCGACCTGGCGGGCGAGCAGGATGTGCTCGCGCGTCTGCGGCATGGGGCCGTCGGCCGCCGAGACCACGAGGATCGCGCCGTCCATCTGCGCGGCGCCCGTGATCATGTTCTTCACGTAGTCCGCGTGCCCGGGGCAGTCCACGTGGGCGTAGTGGCGGGCCTCGGTCTGGTACTCGACGTGGGACGTCGCGATCGTGATCCCGCGCTCCTTCTCCTCCGGAGCGTTGTCGATCTCGGCGAAGGACTTGGCCTCGCCGCCCATCTTCTCGGCCAGGACCGTGGTGATCGCAGCCGTCAGCGTCGTCTTGCCATGGTCGATGTGACCGATGGTCCCGACGTTGACATGCGGCTTATCCCGCTCGAACTTCTCCTTCGCCATCTTGCTGTGTCGCTCCTCGTTGGAAGTGGTGGTTCGTCCGGGCGAACCAGGGGAAGGTACCGCCTGGTGCGCCCCGGCGCGTTCCGGGGTCTGGGGGGCGGCTAGGCCGCCTTCGCCTCGCCGCCGCGGCCCTCGATGACCTTCTCGGCGATGTTCGGCGGGACCTCGTCGTAGCTGTCGAACTGCATGGTGTACGTCGCGCGCCCCTGGGTGTTGGAACGCAGGTCGGTCGCGTAGCCGAACATCTCGGAGAGCGGAACCTTGCCGGTGACCGCCAGCGCGTTGCCGCGCCGCTCCTGGCCCTCGACGCGACCGCGCCGGCGGCTCAGGTCGCCGATGACGTCCCCCAGGAACTCCTCCGGGGTCACGACCTCGACGGCGAAGATCGGCTCGAGGAGCACGGGCTTCGCGCGCTTGGTGGCCTCCTTGAGGGCTAGCGACCCGGCGACCTTGAAGGCGATCTCCGAGGAGTCCGTCTCGTGGTACTTGCCGTCGACCAGCGTCACCCGGATGTCGACCATCGGGTAGCCGGCCTTCACGCCGTTGGTGAGGGCCTCCTCGACGCCCTTCTCCACCGCGGGGATGAACTCCGTGGGGATCGCGCCGCCCTTGATCTTCGAGATGAAGTCGAAGCCCTCGCCCGGGCACGGCTCCACGTTGATGTAGACCACGCCGTACTGGCCCGAGCCGCCGGTCTGGCGGACGAACTTGCCCTCGATCTTCTCGGCGGTGCCGCGGATGGTCTCGCGGTAGGAGACCTGCGGCCGGCCGACGTTGGCCTCGACGTTGAACTCGCGCTTCATGCGGTCGACCAGCACCTCGAGGTGCAGCTCGCCCATGCCCGAGATCTCGGTCTGCCCGGTCTCCTCGTTCGTCTGGACCTGGAACGTCGGGTCCTCCTCGGCCAGGCGGCCCAGGGCGACCGACATCTTCTCCTGGTCGGACTTCGTCTTCGGCTCGACCGCCACCTTGATGACGGGCTCCGGGAAGTCCATCGACTCGAGCTTGATCGGGGCGTCCGGCGCGCACAGCGTGTCGCCGGTCACGATCTGCTTGATACCCACGCCCGCGGCGATGTCGCCCGCGTAGACCTCCTCGAGCTCCTCGCGGTCGTTGGCGTGCATCATCAGGATGCGGCCGACCCGCTCGGTCTTGCCCGTGTTCGTGTTGAGCACGCGCGAGCCCGAGCTGAGCTTGCCGGAGTAGACGCGGAAGTACGTGAGCTTGCCGACGAACGGGTCGGCCATGATCTTGAACGCCAGGGCGGCGAAGGGCGCGCTGTCGTCGGCCGGGCGCGTCTCCTCCTTCGGCTCCTCCTCGCCGCGGACCTCGACGGTGCCGGTGACCGGCGGGACGTCGAGCGG
>DASPJU010000832.1:0-4987 GCA_035628475.1 Salinarimonas sp.
CCGGCGCGAACGTGGCGGTGTTCGGATTAGGAGGCATCGGCCTCAACGTGATCCAAGGCGCCCGCATGGTCGGCGCGGACAAGATCATCGGCGTCGACCTCAACCCCGCCAAGGCCGAGATGGCGCGCCGCTTCGGCATGACCGACTTCATCAACCCGGACGAGATCGGGCGCGACAAGGTGGTGCAGGCCATCGTCGACCTCACGGGCGGCGGGGCGGACTTCTCGTTCGAGTGCGTCGGCAACGTCCACACCATGCGCCAGGCGCTGGAATGCTGCCATCGCGGCTGGGGCGAGAGCATCATCATCGGTGTCGCACCCTCGGGCCAGGAGATCGCCACCCGCCCCTTCCAGCTCGTCACCGGCCGCGTCTGGAAGGGCTCCGCCTTCGGCGGCGCCAGGGGCCGCACGGACGTGCCCAGGATCGTCGACTGGTACATGGAGGGGAAGATCGACATCGATTCCCTGATCACCCACACCATGCCCCTCGACGAGATCAACACCGCCTTCGATCTCATGCACGAGGGGAAGTCGATCCGGTCGGTGGTGGTGTACTGACCGGCGCGGCGGCCGACCGGCTTGAGGCCTGCCGGCCGCCCCCTCCCCTCAGGGGGCGGTCTCGGGCGGGCGCGGCTTGTCCTCGCGCAGCTCGCGCTTGGTGCGACGCAGCTGCTTCTCGACCTTATCGAGCGCGCCGCGGAAGGCGAGCGGCACCTCGCGGGCCTGCGCCTCCCCGCTCATGATCCGCAGGCCGCCCATCCGGATGTTGACCGAGCAGCGGAACGAGGTCCCCTCCTTGGTCACGTGGACCGAGGCCGTGGTGAGATCCCCGAAATATTTCTCGGCGACCTGACGGATCTGCTCCCTCGCCGAGTCCGGGAAGGCCGTCCCCAGCGACACGTTCGCGCTGCCCACGGTGATGTTCTCTTCGCTCATGCGCTCCTCCTGTCGGGGTTCAACGGGACACGAGGGCGGGGGTTCGCGGGCCTCGCCCATGCGGGAAGGCGCATACGGAGCCGCCCGGAGTTTCGCCTGGGTCCGCGCCGGCCTATCACCTCGGCCGGTCGTCCCATCGGCGAACCGGCGCAAGGCCGGCCGGGACGCGTGAGGGGGCGAACATGGATGCGGGCTGGTTCTGGGCGGTTCCGGCCGCGATCCCGGCGATCATCGCGCTGATCGACGGTCACCGTGAGGAGGCCGTGCTCGGGGCCGGGATGGCGGCTCTTGCCGTCGCGGGAGGCGTACTCACGGCGCCGCTGGGCCTCGCTCTGGTCGCGCTCGCCTGGGCCGTCGTCCTCCCGCTCGTGGCCAGGCTCAACGGCCACGCCGACATGGAGCGTCGCCACCGCCTCATCATGTGCCTTCTCAAGCTGCGGGTCGGGGTGAGCGACCGCGCCCTCCCCGCTTCCCTGCGCGTCGGCTCGCCGATCCGCTGAGGCCCTCCAGGCGATCGAGCGCGCCGCCTTGCTCCGCCGGCAGGCATAGGCCCCAGCGCAGCGATCCCGAGGCACGCACGACCCGCCGGCCCGGAGCGCCCCGGGCCTTCCCCCTGCCCTCGCGGGCTGCGATGCGGCGGATCGTCCCCGCTGGCGCCGTCGGCGGGAACGGGCGCGGCCCGGCGCGCTTGTAGGGCCGCGAGGGCCGACCTCGCGTCACAGACGGGAGACAGGGCCATGGCCGATCGGGACGAGGGACGCCTGGAGCAGGGCTACAAGGTGCGGCAGGTCACGAACATCCAGGCGTCCTGGACGCAGCGCGAGCGCGGCGAGGAGGGCACCTTCACGCTGCAGCTCATCCTCGATAACGGCGTCGAGGAATACATCCTCGCCGTCGACGCGGACGATCTCGACCCGATGCTGAAGCTGTTCGCGAAGAGCGGCTACGTCACCTTCGACCTCGAGCGCAAGGTCCTGATGTTCGCCAACCTGACCGTTAAGTGACGGTGGGAGCCGAGCGCCCGCCGCGCGACGTGGACGGGATCTCCTACCCGCCCCCTCCGTGGCGCCTCGTCGGGACCGTCCATGTTTCGCTGTGGCAGGTCGCGACGGACGCGGTCCCGCGCGGGCACCTCGGAGTCGAGCTCGAGCCGCTTTCGGTGGCGGGCCGAACTCCTGTCGTGACCGCCTTCGCGGCCTACGGGCCCGCAGGCGATCTCGCTTATGGCGAGCTCCTCGTCGCGGTGCGTGCCCGAGGGCGGGGACGATCCTTCACCCATGTCCCGCTGATCTGGGTCGACCACAGCTCCTCCGTCGCGGGAGCCCGGGCGCTTTGGCGGATTCCGAAGGAGATGGCGGCGATCCGCTTCGGGGAGGGACGGGCGGGCTCGGCCGAAGCCACGGGCATCGACGGGGCGCCGCTCGCCGGCCTTCGGTTCGCTCCGGGTCCGGCGCTTCCGGGGCGATGGCCCTTGCGCACCCGCATCGCCCAGGGGCCGCTCGCCGCCGGCGACCCGTCGCTCACCGTCACGCCGGTGCGGGCGAGCGCGCGGGTCAGGCTCGGGCGGGCCGACTGGACCATTCCGCGCGAGGGGCCGCTCGGCTTCCTCGCCGACGCTAGGCCGCTCGCGAGCGTGCGCCTGGACGACGTGGCGCTCGCCTTCGGCTGAGGCGTCAGAGCCCCGCGAGCGGCAGGATCCAGGCGGAGGCGATCAGGGTCGCGCCGGCGAGCAGGGTCGTGAGAATCGCCTTGAAGCGCAGGTTCGGCATGCTCGGCGCGCCCGGCTCGCTGCCGCGCACCACCTCCCCCGTCTCGTGCTGGCTGCGCACGCCGATGGGTAGGGTCACGAAGAGCACGGTCCACCAGATCACGAAATAGAGCGCCGTCGCGCCGACGGGCCCCAGGCCGAAGAAGCGGACCGCGATCGCGATCGCCGCCAGCGACGCCGCGCTCACGAGGGCGGCGGTGGTCCAGAACGAGGCGACGATCCGGTCCATCACGAGGGCCGCGCTCATGCCTGCTCGAGCTCGACGAGGGTGCCGCAGAAATCCTTGGGATGCAGGAACAGCACGGGCTTGCCGTGCGCCCCGATCTTGGGCTCTCCCGTCCCCAGGACGCGGGCGCCGGCCGCGACGAGGCGGTCGCGGGCCGCCAGGATGTCGTCCACCTCGTAGCAGACGTGGTGGATGCCGCCCGACGGGTTCTTGTCGAGGAAGCCCGCGATCGGCGAGCCCTCCCCGAGCGGCTCGAGGAGCTCGATCTTCGTGTTGGGGAGCGTGATGAACACGGTGGTGACGCCGTGGTCCGGCTGCGGCTCCGCCGCAGAGACCTCGGCGCCCAGCGTGTCGCGATAGACTCGCGACGCCGCCGCGATGTCGCGCACCGCGATCGCCACGTGATTGAGCCGTCCGATCATCGCCCTGCCCTCCCCTGTCCGCCGGCATCCGTCCGGCGGCTTTCGAGGCGCCGGACGGCCTTCACGTCCCTGGTCTATCGCATGGTCTTCGCGGAGAAGCTGCAGCCGCTCCCCCGCAGCATGCTCTATACCTCGACCACGAGGACCGCGCAGGCGGGCTTCTTGCCCCAGGCCTGCTGGACCGCGCCGCGGATGCTCTTCTCGACGGCGTTCTCCACGAGGTCGGAGTCGCGCCGCTTCGCCGCCGGCAGGCTGCGCAGCACGTCGCCCACCGCGTCGGCGATGACGTCGAGCATGTCCTCACCGCGCTTGCCCCGCTGCGGCATGCCGATCGCGTCGATGGCCGGGTCGCCCGCGAGCTCGCCGCGCTTGTCGAGAGCGATCGCCACCGTGACGACGCCCGCGAAGGAGAGCTTGCGCCGCTCCGGAATCGTGCGGTCGTTCCCGCCCAGGATCACGTCGCCATCCTTGTAGAGGCGGCCCGCCGGCGCCTCGCCTACGGTCTCGACCCGTCCCGGGGCAAGGCGCACCATTGTGCCGTTATAGGCGGTCACGACCGTCTCGATGCCCTTGGAGCGGGCGAAGCGGGCATGCTCGTTGAGGTGCATCGCCTCGCCGTGGGCCGGGATCAGGGCCTGGGGCCGCGTCCACTCGTACATGAGGGCAAGCTCGTCGCGGCGCGGGTGGCCGGACACGTGGACGAGGGCCTGGCGGTCGGTGATCACCTCGATTCCGCGCCGGGCAAGGTTGTTCATGATCGCACCGACCTCCTTCTCGTTCCCGGGGATGGTGCGGGAGGAGAAGATCACCCGGTCGCCCGATGCGAGGGAGATGTCGGGGTGCTCGTCGGAGGCCACGCGGGCCAGCGCGGCGCGGGGCTCGCCCTGGGAGCCGGTGAGGACGGCCACGACCCGGTCGCGGGGCAGGCTGTCCCACATGTCGGCGCCGCGGAACGGGGCGATGCCCTCGAGCAGGCCGAGTTCGCGCGCCACGCTCACCACGCGCTCCATGGCGCGCCCGATCACCACCACCTCGCGCCCGCAGGCCGCCGCAGCCTCCGCGACCGCGCGGATGCGCGCCACGTTGGAGGCGAAGGTCGTGATGGCGACCCGGGCGGGCGACTCGCGGATGATGCCGGCCAGGGTCTCGACCACCTCCCGCTCGCTGGGGCTGCGGCCCTCCCGGAAGACGTTGGTGGAATCGCACACGATGGCCGTCACGCCCTCGTCTCCCAGCGCGCGGAACGCCGCTTCCGCGGTCGTCGAGCCCAGCACCGGCGTGTCGTCGAGCTTCCAATCGCCGGTGTGGAGGACCATGCCCGCGGGCGTGCGGATCGCGACGGCGTTCGACTCCGGGATCGAGTGCGCGACGGGCACGTATTCGAGGGAGAACGGCCCGATCTCGACGCGGCGACCCGGCAGGATCTCCTTGAGCGGGATCTTCGGCGCGCCCGGCTCGGAGAGCCGCCGCGTCTCGAGCAGCGCCTTGGCGAAGGGCGTCACGTAGACCGGCGCGCGCAGCCGCGGCCACAGGTCCACGATGGCGCCGATATGGTCCTCGTGGGCGTGCGTGATGAAGATGCCCAGCAGCTTCTCGCTCTGCTCCTCGATGAAGGTGAGGTCGGGCAGGATCAGGT
>DASPJU010000833.1:0-3012 GCA_035628475.1 Salinarimonas sp.
AGCAGCAGATCGCGAAGTCGCTGCCGCAGATGATCCAGAAGGCCACGGATCCCCAGCTGCGCGCCGCCTTCGAGCAGCACCTGAGCGAGACCCAGGGCCAGATCCAGAAGGTCGAGCAGGTCTTCCGCATGCACGGCCACGAGCCCAAGTCCGTGACCTGCGCCGCCATGGACGGCATCCTCTCCGAGGCCCAAGACATCATGGGCGAGGTGGACGACAAGGAGGTGCTGGACGCCGCCATGCTGGCCGCCGCCCAGGCCGTCGAGCACTACGAGATTACCCGCTACGGCACCCTGGTGGCCTGGGCCAAGCAGCTCGGCCGGCAGGACTGCGCGGGGGTGCTGCACTCGATCCTGGAGCAGGAGAAGGCGACCGACGTGAAGCTGTCGCAGCTCGCCGAGTCGAAGGTGAACACCCGCGCGGCCTGACCACGGGCCCTGCCCCGCGTCACCGGCGGCGGTCCCTCGGGGCCGCCGTTTCTCGTCCGGTTGCCCGTCGGCCTCAGCCCTCCGCGCCCTCGCTGAGCGCGCCCTCGCGGAAGACGAGCGGACGCACGGGCAGCCGCGCCGCCTTGCGCCGGGTGAGGAAGCGGGGGCGCCGTCCCGTGAGCAGCCCGATGCGCCGGCGCATGCGCGACGTGCCCAGCCGCAGGGGCCCGAGCTGGGGATAGGGCGCCGAGACGGTGCCGTCCGGGGCCTGGACGAGCAGCGGCAGGCCCGAGGCGGCGCCCAGCGCCCGCCACACGGCCACCACCTCCTCGTCGGGCCAGGGCCCCAGCGCCTGCGCCACCGCGCCGGTCTCGTCCATCACCGCCACCTCGAAGAACTCGTCCTCGCCGAGCGGCGACGCGAGGCGCAGGGCGAGGCCCGCGGCGCGGCGCTCGCGGCCGAGCACGCAGCCCGGTCCCTTGATGGCATGGCCCGCCGTGAGCGGCGGGGCGCCGGGGTCGCCCTCGTTGGGAGGGACGACCCCGGACCTGGATGTGGAACCCGTCATCATGTCGACGCCCTGTCAGCGTGCCGGCAACCCTTGTGGGCCGCTCGTTGATGGAGAGAGCATGCCCCCCGGATGTCGGCGGGGGCTTAAAACGTTGGGTGAACAAGGCGTTGCGCGCATGGAAGCTCGCCTCATCCTCAACGGACCCTTGCCGGGAACCGGACGGCCGCCCCATCTCGGGTGACATGGCGCACCATCCGCGCAGGCGCGGCACGATCATTCTTGGCAGGAATGAATCTGGATCATAACATCACGTCGATCGATGGGATTCCCGCCATGGCCCACCTCCTCGACATCGACCAGTTGCGCACCTTCGTCGCCATCGCCGACACGGGCTCGTTCACGAAGGCGGCCGACATCGTCCACAAGACGCAGTCGGCCGTGTCGATGCAGATGAAGCGCCTGGAGGAGCGGGTGGGCCGGGCGATCTTCGAGCGCGAGGGGCGGGCCTCGCGGCTCACGGAGGACGGCGAGCGGCTGCTCGACTATGCCCGGCGCATCGTGCGCCTCAACGGGGAATGCGTCGCCTCCTTCGAGAGCCGCGCGCTCGAGGGCCGGGTGCGGCTGGGGCTCCCCGACGACTACGCGGACCGCTACCTGCCCGAGATCCTGGCGCGCTTCGCCCGCTCGCATCCGCGCGCCGAGGTGACGGTGGTGTGCGAGCCCACCCCGATGCTCATCGACCGGGTGGAGTCGGGGGATCTCGACCTGGCCATCATCACCCACGTGGACCGGCGCGGCCCCAGCGAGATCGTGCGGGTCGAGCAGCTGCTCTGGGTCGCGTCGGCGCGCCACGACGTCCACAAGGCCGCGCCCCTGCCCCTCGCGCTCGGCCGCCCGACCTGCGACTGGCGCGCCTCCGCCACCGAAGCCCTCGAGCGGGCCGGGCGCGGCTTCAAGGTGCTGTTCGTGAGCTGGAACTCGACCGCCGTGGGCGCCGCGGTGCTGGCGGGGCTGGCGGTCTCGGTGCTGCCGGAGAGCGCCGTGCGCTCGGGCATGCGGATCCTGGGTCCCTCGGACGGCTTTCCCGCCCTGCCCTCGTGCAAGATCGGGCTCCTGCGCCATCGCGGAGAGGCGAGCCCGCTCGCCGACCTCCTGGCGCGGGAGATCCGCCAGAGCCTCGACAACCTGGGCGGCGCGCGGCTGGCGCCGGCGGCCGAGTAGCCCCCGGCGGCTCGGCCTATTGCAGGCCGGCCTTGGCGCCACTGGTGAGCGCGTCGACCTGGGTGCCGAGCGTGCCCACCACCCCGACGATGACGAGGAAGATCGCCCCCGCGATCAAGGCGTACTCGATCGACGTCGCCCCCGTGCGGCAGCGCAGGAAGGCTCTGATCATGGCGGTCACCCCTGACATCCTCCAAGCCTCGCCCAGAGGGATGGCGCAAAGGTTAACACGGCTCCGCGGCGGCCTCGCGCCTTGCGCGATGCTTAACGGTTCGCTGCACGCCTATCGCGCAGCCGGGCGCCAGAGCACGATGGCGTTGCCGGCCAGCGCCAGCGCCGCGCCGGCGGCGGCAAGCCCCGTCCAGGCATAGCCCTCCACGACTGTCGAGACGGTGAGCGCCACCACGGGAAACAGCACCGTGGCATAGGCCCCCCGCGCCGGGCCGATGCGCCGGATGAGCGCCCCGTAGCAGGCAAACGCCACCACGGAGGCGAAGACCGCCAGGAACAGGAGCGCGCCCAGGTAGCGCGCCGTCCACTCGACGACGAGGGGCTGGCCCCGCGCCAGGCAGAAGGCGGCGAGGCCCGCGACCGAATAGACCATCCCCCAGGCGTTGATGGCCAGCACCGGCGCGCCCTCCCGCTGCAGGCGGCCCGTCACGAGATTGCCGCAGCAGAACAGGACCGTGCCCATGACGCACAGGCCCAGGCCCGCCAGCGCGTCCCGGTCGAAGCCCGCCCCGGCGATCTCGGGCCAGAACAGGAAGCCGACGCCCAGCGTCCCCACCAGGGCGCCCGCGGCCACCCGGCCCTCGACCCGCTGGCGAAAGAGCAGCGCGCCGAGCACCAGGT
>DASPJU010000834.1:0-4025 GCA_035628475.1 Salinarimonas sp.
CTGAGCCTGTCGAGGGACAAGCTCAGGCATGACACCGGCCAGGTGCGAGACGACCTCCCGATGGGGCCACCCTCACCCCCGTTCCCTCTCCCCCTGGGAGAGGGGAGCGCGCGTCACGCCACCTTGCCGTAGCCCGCGAAGCGCTCCGCCACGCGCGTCATCTCGGCCTCGTCCAGGATCACCGGCGTGAGCCCCGCGGCGAGCAGGTCGAGATATTGCCCCGCGAGGTTCTCCACCTCCGCCGCCACCGCGTAGGCGCCGTCCAGGCTGGCGCCGAGCGCGATCACCCCGTGATTGGCCAGCAGCACCGCCTTGCGGCCCTCCAGGCCCCGCACGGCGCTCTCGGCGAGCTCCGGCGTCCCGAAGGTGGCGTAGTCCGCGCAGCGCACGTCCGGACCGCCGCACAGCGCGATCATGTAGTGGAAGGCCGGGATCCCGCGCCTGGCGCAGGCCAGCGCGGTGGCGCGCGGGGAATGGGTGTGGACGATCGCCCGGGCGTCGGGCCGCGCCCGGTAGATCGCCGTATGGAACGGCCATTCGGACGAGGGGTTGCGCTCCCCCGACCCGACGCGGCCCTCGAGGTCGAGGGCGACGAGGTCGTCGGGCGCGGTGGCGGCGTAGGGGAGGCCCGAGGGCGTGATGATCAGCCCCTCGCCGTGGCGGGCCGAGACGTTTCCGGATTTCGACGGCGCGAAGCCCGCCCGGTCCATGGCCTGCGCGACCCGGACGATGTCGGCCCGCAAGGCCGCCTCGGCGCTCACGCGGCGGTCCCGATCCGGCGCTCGGGATACAGCGCGAGGAGCCCCTCCCGGCTCGCCGGGGCGACGCCGCGCTCCGTGATCAGCCCCGTGACGAGACGGGCCGGGGTCACGTCGAAGGCGGGGTTCGCGGCCGGGCTGCCGGGGGACACGATCGCGACGGTGCGGATGACGCCGTCCGCGTCGGCGCCCGTCACGTGCGTGACCTCGAGGCTCGAGCGCTCCTCGATGGGAATGTCCCGCACCCCGTCCGTCAGCGACCAGTCGACGGTCGAGTGGGGGAGGGCGACGTAGAAGGGCACGCCGGTGTCGCGGGCGGCGAGCGCCTTGAGATAGGTGCCGATCTTGTTGGCGACGTCCCCGGTCGCGGTGGTGCGGTCGGAGCCGACGATGCACAGATCCACGCGCCCATGCTGCATCAGGTGACCGCCCGCGTTGTCGGCGATGACGGTGTGGGGCACCCCGTGGCCGTGGAGCTCGAAGGCGGTGAGCGCCGCGCCCTGGCCGCGCGGGCGGGTCTCGTCCACCCAGACATGGACCGGGATCCCGGCGTCGTGCGCCTTGTAGATCGGGCTCAGCGCCGTGCCCCAGTCGACGGTGGCGAGCCAGCCCGCGTTGCAATGGGTGAGCACGTTCACGGGCCGGCCGGTGCGGGCGTGGATCTCGGCGATCAGGGCGGCGCCGTGCCGTCCGATGGCCTCGCAAGCCGCCACGTCCTCGTCGCAGATCGCCGCGGCCTCGGCGAGGGCCGCCTCGCGGCGACCGCCCGGCGGGAGCGGACGAAGCGCCGCCTCCATGCGGGCGAGCGCCCAGGCGAGGTTCACGGCGGTGGGCCGCGTCGCGCCGAGCACCCGCGCCGCCTCGGCGAGGCCCGCGTCGGTGGGGTCCTCGCCCATGGCCAGCGCCACGCCATAGGCCGCGGTCGCGCCGATCAGGGGAGCGCCGCGCACCACCATGGTCCGGATCGCCTCGGCGGCCTCGTCGCGGGACGCGAGGGGCCGGATCTCGAAGCGATGGGGCAGCCGCGTCTGGTCGATCACCATGACGGCGTCGGCCTCGGGCCAGATGGTGCGGTAGTGCCGCCCGTCGATGCGCATGGGGTGCCTCCTTGCGGGGCGACCACATCAAAGGGGGCGGGCGGGGTCAAGGTCGGGGAAACCCCCTCTCCCGATGGGGACAGGGGCCGGGGTGAGGGGCTACCACCTAAAGCCGGCCATCTCCCTCATGCTGAGGTGCTCCGCGCAACGGAGCCTCGAAGGACGCACCACGCCTGCCACGAGCGACGGAGATCCGGGCTCGCACCTCAGAGCCTGCCCCCGCGAAGGCGGGGGACGAGGTGGAGGGTGGGATGGGCGGGCATGATGCGAGCCTCCCGGCCGTGTCACCCCTCACCCCCGGCCCCTCTCCCGCACAGGAGAGGGGCGTTACCCCCTCGCCAGCTCCGCCACCCGCGCCGTCATGGCGGAGGCCGGGTCGGCCAGCCCCGCGATCACCGTGAAGTGGTTCGCGCCCGCGATCGCCTCGAAGCGCGTCGCGACGCCGGCGGCGCCCCAGCGCTCGGCGATCGTGCGGCTCTGGCGCAGGTACTCCTCGCTCTCCAGCGCCCCCACCACGGCGTCGAGGCGGCGGCCGGCGGGGGGCGGCCAGGAAAGCGGGCTCAGCCGCTCGGCCGCCGCGGGCTCGAGGCCCAGCGCGCGGTTGACGCTGGTGGAGACGAGCGGGCCGAGCTCGAACAGCCCCGAGATCGCGTAAGCCCCGGGCACGAGGTCGGCCGGGAGCCCCGGGGCGTGGCGCGGCCAGTCGGTGGCGAGCAGGCAGGCCGCGAGATGGCCCCCCGCCGAATGCCCCGCCACCGCGACCCGCCGGCCCGCCTCGCGCCCCAGGGTCGCGACGGCGCGGCGCATCTGGGCCAGGATGTCGTCGACCGTCACGGTGGGGCACAGGTCGTAGCCCGGGATCGCCACGTCGACCCCGCGCGCGTTGAGGCCCCGGGCCAGGTGGCTGAAGAAGGAGGGGTGCAGGGCCTGCCAATAGCCCCCGTGGACGAACATCACGAGCGGCCGCGCCCCCTCGCCCGCGCCCGCGAACAGGTCCAGGGTCTGGCGCTCGCCGTCGCCATAGACCCAGGACCGCGGGGGATGGGCGTCGCGGTAGGCGGCGGCGTCGCGCGCCCAGCCCTCGATGATGCCGGGATGCTCGGGCACGCGGGCCCGGTTGTTGTACTGGGCCTCGTAGTCGATCGCGGTCATGGGGCCTCCCGGGCGGCCCCACGAGATGTAGCGCCGGGGACGGGGGGCGTCGACCCTTTGACAGGGGCGCGTCCCGCCGCCAGAAGGGGCGCCCCGTCAAGGATCGCCCATGGACAACCCCGTTCTCGTCGACGTCGCCCGCGGCCCCCTGGTCGAGTCGTGCCACCGCGGCGCCCTGTGCGTCGCCGACGCGGACGGCACGGTGCTGCTGAGCCTGGGCGACGTGGAGCGCCCCGTCTTCCCGCGCTCGGCCGTCAAGGCGATCCAGGCCCTGCCCCTCGTCGCGGGCGGGGCGGCGGACCGGCTGGGGCTCACCGACGCCGAGATCGCGCTCGCGATCTCGTCCCATTCGGGCGAGCCCGCCCATGTGGAGACCGCCGACGCGATGCTCGCCAAGGCGGGCTGCGACCCCTCCTGCCTCGCCTGCGGCGGCCATTGGCCCATGGATCAGGCCGCCGCGCGGGCGCTGGAGGCCCGGGGCGGGACGCCGACGCGGCTGCACGACAACTGCTCGGGCAAGCATGCCGGCTTCCTGTGCCTCGCCTGCGGCCTCGACGCGCCCCGGGAGGGCTACGAGCGCGCCGTCCACCCGGTCCAGGGGCTGGTGCGGGCGGCCCTGGAGGACGTGACGGGCGCCTGCCACACCCCCGACGTCATGGCGGTCGACGGCTGCTCCATCCCCACCTATGCGGTGCCGCTGCCCTCCCTCGCCTATGGCTTCGCGCGCTTCGGCACGGGGGCCGGCCTCCCGCCGGAGACGGGGCGCGCGGCGGCCCGGATCCGGCGCGCGGCCGCCGCCCATCCCTTCATGGTGGCGGGGACGGGGCGCTTCGACACGCGCCTGATGGAGCGCCTGCGCGAGAGGGCCTTCGTGAAGACGGGGGCGGAGGGCGTCTATTGCGCGGCGCTGCCGGAGGTGGGCCTAGGCGTCGCGCTCAAATGCGACGACGGCGCCACCCGCGCCGCCGAGGCGATCCTCGCGAGCCTCGTCCTGCGCTTCCTCCCGCTCGCGGACGCG
>DASPJU010000835.1:0-2085 GCA_035628475.1 Salinarimonas sp.
ACGCTCGACGGGTTTGGAGTAAGCCTACGAGCACACCCACCCCTGCTTGAGCGTCACTCGTCCTCCCTCCGCGACGTTGATGCTGCGGAGGTGACGGATGCCCCGAGTTATCAAGCGAGCCTTGCCGGTCAATGGTCCCACTGCGCCTGAGCGCAAGTGGACGCGCATCCTGAAGCGCTGGCGTAAGAGCGGCCAGGAGGGCCGCACCTTCTGTCGGCATCGCGGC
The DNA here is from genome assembly GCA_035628475.1 of Salinarimonas sp. Taxonomy (GTDB): domain Bacteria; phylum Pseudomonadota; class Alphaproteobacteria; order Rhizobiales; family Beijerinckiaceae; genus Salinarimonas_A. The sequence continues at coordinate 227 of DASPJU010000835.1, forward strand.
CTGCGCGAAAGCGCGTTCCGCTTCTGGCTCCGCGAGATCCCCGAGCGGGCCCGGCGGCGCGAGGCCCAGAAGAAACCTGTGCGGCTCCTGCCGGCAAGGATCGTGTCGGCGGCGGCGCCAACGGGGCGCCCGCTCGAGGTCCTCGTAGGCTCCGGCCGCGCGATCCGGGTGGGCCCCGACTTCGATCCGGCGCTCCTGCTCCAGGTCGTCCGCGCACTGGAGGTTGCCCCATGAGCCGAGGCATCCTGCCCGAGGACGTCAGGATCTACGTGGCGAGCGAGCCGGTCGATCTGCGCGCCTCCTTCGACCGCCTGGCTGCCTTCGCCAAGACCGTCCTCAAGAAGAACCCTATCGCTGGCGGCCTCTTCGTCTTCCGCAACCGCGAGGGCCATCGTGCCAAGGCGCTGCTGTGGGACAGGACCGGCTGGCTTCTGGTCTACAAGCGCCTCGAGAACGGCACGTTCCGCTTTCCAGTCGCCCAGGGCGGCGTCGTCGAGATCGACGCTGAGCAGCTCCGGATGCTTCTGGACGGCATCGAGCTCGGCGTGGCCCCTCGCCGAAAGGCGGCGCTGTGAGAAATCCGCTCGATCTGCGCGGCGGGGCGCGAAGTTAAACACCATTCTCGAAACACTGGGTTTAACCCTGTGGATGGCGCTGAACGCTGCGACGCTCCCCCGGGATCCGGAGGCGTTGCAGGCGATCATCCTCGAGCAGGGTCGGCGCATCGAGCAGCTTGAGCACTACGTGGTCCAGCTCCGCCGCTGGCAGTTCGGGGCCAAGAGCGAACGGATTCACCCGGCCCAGCTTCTTCTGGGCTTCGCCGGACAGATCGAGCCCGCGCCTTCTCCGGAGCCCCTCGTGGCCCCTCCCCGTGAGCGACGACGTCACCCCGGTCGTCGGACGATCCCGGCCGATCTGCCCGCCAAGGTGACGGTCCACGACCTTCCCGAAACCGAGCGCGCCTGCCCGGGCTGCGGGAAGGAGCGCGTCGCCATCGGCCACGAGAAGACGTGTCGCCTCGAGTTCAAGCCGGCGGACTTCTACCAGGACGTCCATCTCAGGACCAAGTACGCCTGCCGGAGCTGCGAGGACCATGTGGAGACGGCGCCGGGCCCTGGGCTCGTGGGCCCGACGGAGCGGGGGCTCCCGGGCCCTGGCCTTCTCGCCCAGGTGATCGTTTCCAAGTTTGCCGACCACATCCCCTGCTACCGGCAGGTGCGGATGTTCCGGCGCCAAGGAGTGGATCTGGCGCTGTCCACGGTGGTGGGCTGGTTCAGGCCAGCGATGGAGCTACTCGCGCCCATCGTGGCGGCCATCCGGAAGGACGTCCTCGCGGCGCCGGTCATCCAGACGGACGACACCGTGGTGCGCCTGATCGACCCGGGCTTGGGCCGGTGCCGCCAGGCTCGCCTCTGGGGGTATCTCGGTAACGGCCAAGTCGTCTACGAGTTCACGCCTAACCGCCGGGAGGAGCACCCGCTCCGCTTCCTTGCGAACTACAAGGGCTACGTTCAGGCCGACGCCTATCGCGGTTACGACAAGCTCTTCGCCCACGGCTCAGGCCGCCTCGAGCTGGCGTGCTGGGCCCACACGAGACGCTACTTCTTCGAGGACAAGGAGACCGACGCCGAGCGCTCGATGGCGGCCCTCGCCCTCATCCGCCGGCTCTACGCGGTCGAGGACGAGGCTCGGAGCAAGCTCCCCGAGGAGCGCGTGCTCCTTCGCAGGGAGAAGGCCCAGCCGATCCTGGACGAGATCGGCGCGTGGATCGACCGCGAATCGCTTAGGGTCCTGCCTCATAGCCCGATTGGCGAGGCGATCCGCTACGCGGCGCACCAGTGGGCGGCCCTCGTGCGTTA
>DASPJU010000836.1:0-5467 GCA_035628475.1 Salinarimonas sp.
TGCGCCTCGCGCTCACGAGCCTCGACCACGGCCCGGAGCTCGCTGGCCTCCTGCCGCTGATCGGGCGCGACAGGGCGGAGCGCCGCCTGCGCGGCGAGGCGGCGTGAGGCCGCCACGTCGCAGGTGACCGCGGCCGTGCGCCCCGCTACAAGCGGGCGAGGCCTGGACGAGACCATGACCCCGCCGAGCGCCGCGATCCCACCCCTCGCGACCAAGACCCACCGGGACGAGAGCTTTCCCGTCGCCTCGCGGCTCGTCTCTCCCGCGCACCGCTCGGTCGTGCTCGCCTTCTACCGCTTCGTGCGCGCCGCCGACGACGTCGCCGATTCGCCCGACCTGACCCCGCCCGAGAAGCTCGCCCGCCTCGACGCGCTGGAGGACGCGCTCCTGTCCGCCGACCCGGCCGAGCCCGTCGCGCGGGGCCTCGCCCAGGCGGATCGCCGCCAAGGCTGCGGCGCCGGCCAGGCGCGCGCGATGCTGGAGGCGTTCCGCCAGGACGCCGTGAAGGGCCGCTATGCCGACATGGCCGAACTCGAGAACTATTGCGCCCGCTCCGCCAACCCGGTCGGGCGCTTCCTGCTGGCGCTCCATGGCGAGGGAGCCGAGCCCGAGGCCCCGGCCGACGCGCTGTGCACAGCGCTCCAGGTTCTCAATCACCTCCAGGACCTCGTCCCCGACCGCAACCGCCTCGACCGAATCTACGTGCCCGAGCCCTGGATGGCGCTCGCCGGGGGCGAGGCGGCCTTCTTCGCGCCGGAGAACGGCGCGGCGCGGCGACGCGTTCTCGACGCGCTTCTCGATCGGGTCGACGCCTGGCTCGACATCGCCGAGGCGCTGCCCGCCCGGGTGCGGAGCCGCCGTCTCGCCGCCGAGAGCGCGGCCACCATCGCGACGGGCCGAATGCTGGCGAGACGGCTTCGCGCCCGCGATCCCGTCCTGGAGCGGGTGGCGCTCGGCAAGGGCGACTTCGCCCGCGCCTTCGCGGGCGCGCTGCCGGCGCTCGTCCGGCGCGGCTTCCTGAGCGACGCCGCCGTGTGCCGGCGGATCGTCGCGCGCTCGGGCTCGTCGTTCCGGCTCGGGATGGCCTCGCTCCGCGGCGAGCGGCGCCGGGCGATCCATGCCGTCTATGCCTTCTGCCGCGCCATCGACGACGCCGCCGACGCCTTCGCGCCGCCCGGGGAGCGCCGCGCCGCCATCGACGCCTGGCGGCAGGAGATCGACCGGCTCGTGCCCGGTCCCCGCACGCCCATCGGGCGGGAGCTCGCGGTCGCGGTCGACATGTTCGGGCTCGATCCGGCCGAGCTCCACCTCCTCCTCGACGGCATGGCGGCGGATGCGGCGCCGCGGGTGCGCCTCGCGGACGAGGCGGCCCTCGACCTCTATTGCCGCCAGGTGGCGGGCGCCGTGGGAGCCCTGTCGGTGCGCATCTTCGGCGCGCCCGAGGCCCACGCCTTCGCGCTCGCGCTGGGGCGCACCCTGCAGCTCGTCAACATCCTGCGCGACCTCGACGAGGACGGCGCCAACGAGCGGGTCTACGTGCCGCTCTCCCGCCTCGCCGCGGCCGGCATCCCCGACGGGCCCGCCCCTGCCGTCGTCGCCGATCCGCGCTTCGCGGCGGTCTGCGAGGCGCTCGCCCGCGAGGCCGAGGCGGGGTTCGCGGCGGCGGACCGCATGCTCGGGCGTCTCGACCGGCGCGCGCTCAAGCCCGCGATCCTGATGATGGCGGGCTACCGCGTCGTCCTGGCCCGCCTTCAGGCGCGGGGCTTCGCGCGGCGCGGGCCGCGCGTGCGCCCCACCGGGCGCGACCGCCTGCGCCTCGTCGGGCTCGCCCTTCGGAGCGCGCCGTGACGGGCGTCCTCCACGTGGTCGGGGCCGGCGTCGCGGGGTTGGCCGCGGCGCTGGCGGGGCTCTCCGCGGGGCGCCAGGTGATCCTGCACGAGGCGACTGCGGGAGCGGGCGGGCGGGCCCGCACCGTTACGCCGGCGGACGGGTTCCACCACGACAACGGCACCCATGTCCTGCTCACCGCCAACCGCCGCGCGCTGGGGCTGATCGAGCGGGTCGGCGCGCGCGGGGCCTGGATCGAGCCCGAGCCCGATGGCCTGCCGGTCTACGACGCCCGCAACGGTCGCCTCGCCCGGGTGGGGCTGTCGCCGGCGAGCTGGCTCAGGCCCTCCCTGCGGCCCGAGGGCCTCGGCCTCATGGACGTGCTGCGGCTCGCCGCCCTGACGCTGCCCGGGCGCGACCGCTCCATCCTCGCGGCGATCGGCCCGCGCCCGATCATGGACAGCCTCGTGGAGCCGCTCGCCGTCGCGGTCCTCAACACGCCCGTGGCGGTCGCCTCGGGCCGGCGCCTCGGGCGGGCGTTGCGGCGCGTCGCGATCCCCGGCGGCGCCCGGCTCCTCGTCGCGCGCAGCGGCCTCGGGCCGGACCTGATCGCGCCCGCCGTCGCGGCGCTCGAGCGCGGGGGCGGCACGGTCCGCACCGGCGCGCGGTTGCGGGCGCTGGAAATCGCGGGAGACCGCGTCGCCGCGCTCGCCTTCGGGGCCGAGCGGGTGGCGCTGGCTCGCGAGGACGCCGTGATCCTGGCGCTGCCGCCCGCGGAGGTGGGGCGCCTCCTGCCGGATCTCAGCGTGCCCGACGCCTTCGAGCCCATCGTCAACGCGCATTATCCCGTGCGCGGCCCCGCCGGCCCGCGCTTCGTCGGCCTGCGCGGCGCGCTCTCGCAATGGGCGCTCGCCCGGCCCGACCACGTCTCCGTGACGGTCTCGGCGGCGGGCGAGGCGGCGGACTGGGATCCGGATCGGCTGGCCGACCACATCTGGGCCGAGATCGCCCCCGCCTTCGCGGCGGCCGGCGTGGCCCTGGAGCGCACGGGCGCGGCCCGGGTCGTCAAGGAGAAGCGCGCCACCATTCGCCAGGCCGTCGGCCCGCTTCCCCAGCCCCCGCGCCGGCCGCTCCCCAACCTGGCGCTCGCCGGCGACTGGCTCGGGGACCTGCCGGCCACGATCGAGAGCGCCGTGATGGCGGGGGAGCGGGCGGCCCGGCTGGTGTGAGCGGAGTCCCCCCTCCCAGATGGGACGGGGTTGGAAGGCAGAATCAGGTGGGAAGGGACGCACCTGTCATTCCGGGCCCTCGGCTTCGCTGAGCCCCGGAACGATAGGAGATCCCTGGTTTTCTCGCGCTGCCCTCACCCCCGGCCCCTCTCCCCCCACGGGAGAGGGGGGGCCTCACGTCCAGTACAGCACCCGCGCCTCCGGCAGCCGGTCGGCGAAGCGGGCCAGCAGGAAGGCCTTCAGCTCCGCCATCACCTGGGGCGTGTAGACGAACTTGAGCGAGCCGAACTTCGTGGTCTTGCGGGAGCGCGTCGTCTCGTCGAGATCGAGGCGGGTGGCGGGGTACCAGTCGAGCAGCACGGACTTGGAGCCCGGGGTGAAGCGGTGGGTGATGAGCTCGGCCGTGAGGTCCAGGCCCGGAATGCCGGCGAGCGCCGCACGCGTGCGCTCGACGAGGTCGGCATAGAGCTCGCGCCAGCCCTCCACCGCCATGATCGGCGCGACGGTCAGGCCCACGGGATAGCCCGCCCCCGCCATCGCCGCCATGGCGGCGAGCCGGGCGTCGAGACCCGCCGTGCCGCCCTCGAAGCGGGCGACCAGGGGCGCGGCGTTGACCGAGAAGCGCGCCCGGGTGCGCCCGCCGTGGTCGAGGTGGAGGAGCGGCGCCACGGCGTCGAATTTCGTGGTGAAGCGCAGCTGCACGGGGGCGTCCCAGGCCCCGAAATGCTCGATCGCGGCGGCGAGCGACCCCGTCAAGTGCTCGATGCCGAGGGGATCGGTGTAGCAGGAGGCCTCGAAGGTGGTGCCCTCGTGGGCACGGGCCTCCGAGCGCGAGGTGACGGCGCCGCGGCCGACATAGGAGACGAGATTGTCCAGGATCTCCGGCAGGTTCGCATAGGCCCGGGTCACGGGCGGACCGCTGAGCGACCCGGCGAGGTAGCAGTACTGGCAATGGGCCGGGCAGCCCTCGGCCAGGTCGACGCGCCAGTCGGCGCTGGGCGGGATCGGCTGCAGGCGCAGCTTGGTGGGCGGCGCCGCGACGATCGCGAGGGTGGATTTCGCCTTCACATAGGTGCGCCGCGCGTCCTCGCCCGTGAGGTCGGAGAGGCGGTTCACCTTGAGCCGGGTGACGGGCAGCCCCGCGCCCTCGGCGCGGGCGACGATCGAGCGCCCATGCTCCCAGTCCAGGGCCGCCGGCGTGACGAGAAGGCGCTTGGGCCTCCAGAGGACGGGCCCGCGGGTCGGGCGGGCCGCGTCCGGGATGGGGGCGGTGGTGAGATCGCTCATGCCGGGGCAACGGCCCGCCGGCCCGCCGGATCGCCCGGGCGGGCCTTTGTCGCACTCCGGAACTATCCCGCCATGAAGCGCGGCAGCCAGCCCTCGTGGGCGCTCCTCAGGTCGGCGAGCGGGATGGCGGGCTCGCCCGGCAGGTGGAGCGAGCCGCCCCCGGTGACCCCCAGGATCGCGACCGGAATACCGCCGGCGGAGGCCGCGTAGAGCAGGTCGGGCATCCGCTCGGGCTCGACCGCGAGCACGTAGCGGCCCTGGTCCTCGCCGAAGAGGAAGGCGTGGAGCGGGATGCCGGGCTCGACCTCGCCGATGCCGGCGCCGATGCCGCCCGCCAGGCACATCTCGGCGAGCGCCACGGCGAGACCCCCGTCGGAGCAGTCGTGGACGGTGTCGACCTCGCCCTCGCGGATCAGGCGGCGGACGAAGTCGCCGTGGAGCTTCTCGGCCGAGAGATCGACGGGGGGCGGCGCGCCCTCCTCGCGGCCGCAAATCTCGCGCAGGTACAGCGACTGCCCGAGCCAGCCGACCATGTCGCCGATCAGGAGGATCGCGTCGCCCTCGCGCTTGAAGCGGATCGTGGCGTGGCGGGCGACGTCCTCGATCACGCCGACGCCGCCGATGGTCGGGGTCGGCAGGATGCCCCGCCCGTTGGTCTCGTTGTAGAGCGAGACGTTGCCCGACACGACGGGGAAGTCCAGCGCCCGGCAGGCCTCGCCGATGCCCTGGATGCAGCCCACGAATCCCCCCATCACCTCGGGCCGCTCCGGGTTGCCGAAATTGAGGTTGTCGGTGATCGCGAGGGGCAGGCCGCCCACGGCGCTGATGTTGCGCCAGACCTCCGCCACGGCCTGCCGGCCGCCCTCGACCGGGTCGGCCTCGCAATAGCGGGGCGTCACGTCGGTGGTGAGCGCCAGCCCCTTGGGCCCGTCCTCGATGCGCACGATGGCGGCGTCGCCGCCGGGCGTCTGGACGGTGTTGCCCAGGATCAGGTGGTCGTACTGCTCCCAGATCCAGCGCCGCGAGCAGCCGTCCGGCGAGCCGACGAGGCGGACCAGCGCCTCGGCGTTGGAGACCGGCTGCGCGACCTCCTCGGGGCGGATCACGGGCTGGTGGGTGTTGGC
>DASPJU010000837.1:0-5139 GCA_035628475.1 Salinarimonas sp.
CTGGGCGCCGCGACCACCGCGATCGCCCTCGTGCTCGTGGCGGTGGCGGTGCTGCGCGACGAGCTCGCCGCGCTGCGCGCGTCGCGCATGGCGGGCCATTTCGCGGTGATCGGCGACACGCCCTCCGCCCACGCCTTCGCCGAGCGCCTCGCCGAAGCGGGCGAGCGGGTGCTGCTCGTGGGCGCGCCCGGAGCGGACGAGGCGGGCTCGACCGGCCGGATCGCCCGGGTGGGCGTCCCGCTCGATCCGGCGGAGCTGCCCGCGCGCACGGGCCTCGCCCGCGCCCGGCGCGTCATCGTCGATCTCGGCTGCGACGCCGACAACCTCCACCTCACCTCCGCCCTGGCGTCCCGCCTGCCCGACGGCCCGACGATCTATTGCCGGGTCGACGATCCCCTGATCGCCCGCTCGGCCGACGCCCTCTTCGCCGGTGCGCCGGCCCATCGTCCCCGCGCCCTGCAGGAGGACGCGGCCGTGGCGCGGGGCACGCTCGCGCGCGAGCCCCTCTTCGCCCTGGCGGACCTGCGGGGGCAGGCGCGGGTCCACGCGCTGCTGATCGGCTTCGGCGATCTGGGCGAGGCCCTGTTCGAGGCGATTCTGCTCACGAGCGTCGCCGGCACCCTGAAGGCGCCCCGGATCACCATCCTGGCGGAGGACGACGAGGCCGTGCGGCAGGCCGTCGCGGCGCGCTGCCCGGGCCTTCCCGAGGCCGCGATCGTCGAGGTGCTGCCCCTGTCGGCGCTGCCGGAGGCGGGCGCCGCGGAGCCGCTCCGGCGCCTGGACGCCATCGAGGAGGAGGACCCGTTCACCGCGATCTTCCTGTGCCTCGGCGACGAGGCGCGGCGCCTGCGGGCCGCGGTCCTGGTCGCCGGGCATCGGGAGCGGACCGGCCGGTTCCTGGCGCCCGTCATGCTGCCCACGCCTCCGGGCGAGAGCGCCCTGGCCCAGCCCTGCGGCACCGGCGACCTTCTCGACCTGGGCGGCGCGCGCATCGCCATGGCCCGGGCCGAAGGCGTGCTTCTCGACGAGATCCGCGGCGGCGAGCGGCACGACGAGGCCGCGCGGGCGCTGCACGAGGCCTACGCGGCGGGCGGATACGGCCCGGCGCCGAGCTGGGCCGGGCTCCCCGAGACCCTGCGCCGGGCGAACCGGCGAGCGGCGGCCCATGTCCACGCCAAGCTCTGGACCCTCGGCTTCGACGCCGACCGCGCGGAGCCCGGCGAGAGGCCCGTCGTCCAGGCCGCGGAGCGATCGGCGCTCGCGGACCTGGCGCGCGCGGGGGACGACCCCGGCTCCGCCCTCGCCCGGCTCGCCTCCCTGGAGCACGACCGCTGGGTGACCGAGCGCGTCCTCGACGGCTGGCGGCCGGGTCCCGGCTTCAATCACCAGCGCCGCATCCACCCCATGCTCGTGCCCTCGGCCCGGCGGGTCCTCAGCGAGGCGGAGCGGCGCAAGGACGTCGACCAGGTGCGCGCGATCCTGGACGCCGCCGTCGCGTCCGCGCCCGAGCGCGGGCGCCGAAGGGAGGTGCGCATCGGGATCATGGCGGCAGGCGACGAGGCGGGCCTCGACGACCCGGCGCGCGCGGCGCTCGCCGAGGCGCTTGCCGCGACGGCGGGCGGGCCGTGGGCGGAGCGGGGCGTTGCCCTGCTCGGCACCTTCGCGCCGGGGCGCGAGCTCGCGCTCGCCGAGGCGGCCGTCGACTGGCTGGCGGCGCGGGGGCAGCCGGTCCGGCTCCACGTCCTGGCGGCGCTGCCGCGCGAGGCGGCGATCGCCGAGTGGTTCGGGACCGGGGCCGACGAGGCGCGCCGGCGCTACGAGGAGGCCCTGGCGCGCCTGTGCGCCAGGGCGGAGCGGGCCTTTCTCGTCCCGATCCACCCGTCTGGGGTCGTGGCGGCCGATCTCGGCCCCCGGGCCGACGCGGGAGAGCGCGCCGGGCTCCGCCGCCGCTTGGACCTGCGCCTGTCCGCCTACATGGCGCGGCGGCCGGACTGCCTCATGGTGGCGGGAGCCGGGCTCCTGCCCGGGCCCGTCGCGGACGCGCTCGCCTGGCGCCGGGAACCCCACCGGATCCCCGCCGAGGCAGGAATTCCGCCCTCCGCGCAGCGCCCGCCGGAGCCTCCGCCCACGGGAAGCCTGGCTCTCCTCGGTCCCGTCGGGGCCCATTCTCCCGGCGGTCCGCCGGGTTGAGCATTGCATTCACGGTTCGGGTGGGGAGAATGCCCGAACCCCAGAAACGGGTCGATCGCCATGCGCCCACGTCTCCGCGTCTTCATCTCCTCGCCCGGCGACGTTCCCGAGGAGCGCCTGCGGGCCCATCTCGTGGTGCAGAAGCTGGCGCGCGACTATGCCCGCTTCTTCCAGATCGAGCCCTATCTGTGGGAACACGAGCCGATGCTCGCGTCCGGGCATTTCCAGGACGCCATCGAGCCGCCCAGCGAATGCGACGTCGTGGTCCTCGTGGTCTATGCGCGGCTGGGCACGGCCCTGCCGGAGCGCACCACGCTGCGCGAGTACCGGGGCATCGACGGACGCGCGCCCGTCACCGGCACCGAATGGGAGTTCGAGGAGGCGCTCGCCGCCAACCGCAGCGGGGGGGCGCCCGATCTTCTCGCCTACCGCAAGCTCGGCGATCCGGGAGCGTCGCTCGTCGACGCGGAGCGCCGCGCCGAGCAGGAGCGGCAATGGACGGCGCTGGAGTCGTTCTGGCGCCGGCATTTCGAGGGGGCCGGCATCTTCCTCGCCGGCAGCGCGAAGTTCCGCACCCTCGAGGAGTTCGACCAGAAGCTCGAATCCGACCTCAAGACGCTCATCGAGGGCAAGATCGCCGAGCGCATGCGCGAGCAGGCGGGGCTCGAGGACGCGCACTGGTTCCGCGGCAGCCCCTTCCGGGGGCTCGCGGCCTACGATTTCGACGACGCCCCCGTGTTCTTCGGCCGCGACGCGCAGATCCGGGCCGCCATGACGCGCCTGCACGGGGCGGCGCGGGGCGGCACGGCGTTCCTCCTGGTGCTGGGCGCCAGCGGCTCCGGCAAGTCGTCCCTGGTGCGGGCGGGCCTGCTGCCGGCCCTGGTCGCGCCCAAGGCGGTGCCCGGCGTCGGGGTCTGGCGGCGCGTCGTGCTGCGGCCGGGGGACGGCGGCGAGGATCCCGTGCTCGGCCTCGCCAAGGCGCTAGTGGCCGGCCAGGCGGACGCGGGCGAGGGCCTGCCGGAGCTCCTGTTCGGCGGCGGCGACCCCAAGGCGCTCGCGGCCCATCTCCAGGCGGCGGCGGACGATCCCTCCTTCCCGTTCCAGCAGGCGCTCTCGGGCGTCGCCGACCGGGCGCGCTCCGCCGGAGGGCTCCTGCCCTTCGAGACCGCCAAGCTCGTGCTCGTGATCGACCAGCTCGAGGAATTGTTCACCCGCGCCATCGATCCGGAGCGGCGGGCCTTGTTCGCGCGCATCCTGGCGGGGCTCGCGCGCTCCGGCGCGGTCTGGGTCGTGGGCACGATGCGCAACGACCTCTGGCACCGGGCCGCGGAGCTGCCCCAGCTCGTCGGCCTCGTCGAGGCGGGCGCACGCCTCGACCTGCCCCAGCCCGACGGCGCCGAGGTAATCGAGATCGTGCGCCGGCCCGCGGCCGCCGCGGGCATCGCCTTCGAGAGCGATCCGGAATCGGGCGTCGGCCTCGACGCCGTCATGGCCCGGGCCGCCAACGAGGAGCCCGGCGCCCTGCCGCTCCTCTCCGTGATGCTCGACTCGCTCTACGAGCGCGACGTCGCGCCCGGCGCCGGGCGGATGCTCACCTTCGCGAGCTATCGCGAGCTCGGCGAGTTGCGGGGCGCCATCGCGCGGCGCGCCGAGCAGACGCTCGCGGCGCTGCGCGCGAGCGATCCGGAGGCGGCCGCGGCCCTGCCCCAGCTCCTGCGCGCCCTCGTCACCGCATCCGGCGAGGGCACCGCGACCTCGCGCCCCGCCGACCTTGCCGGCTTTCCCCCGGGCTCCCCGGCGGCGCGCCTCATCGAGGCCTTCGTGGCCCCCGACGCCCGCCTCCTCGTCACCACGATGTCGGGCGGCCGGGCGGAGGTGCGCCTCGCCCACGAGGCGCTCCTGGAGAACTGGCCCGCGGCGCGCGACCAGATCGCGACCGACCGGCGCGACCTCCAGACCCGCGCCCGCCTCGAGGCGCTGCACGGGCGCTGGAACGCCGCGGGAGGGCGGGCGGAGCGCAAGGACGCGCTGCTCACGGGCCTCAACCTCGCCGAGGGCGCCGATCTGGTGCGCCGCTGGGGCATCCCGCGGGACACGGGGCTCGGCGCCTTCGTGGCGCAGTCGCAGGCCGCCGAGCGCTGGCGGCGCCAGTCGCTCGCCGCCGCCGCCGTGGTGCTGCTCGCCGTCTTCGCCGCGATCGCGGGTCTCGCCACCCTGCAATGGCAGCGCGCCGAGCGCCAGACCCTCCTGGCGCGCCAGGCCGAGGACACGGAGCGCGAGGCGCGCGCCGGCGCGGAGGCGGCCCGGACCGAGGCGGTGGCCGAGCGCGACCGGGCGGACCGCGAGAAGACCCGGGCGCTCGCGGCCCTGCGCGAGACCAAGCGCGAGGCCGCCCGCTCGCTCGCGCTGCAATCCACCCTCGCCACGGGCCGCGACGAGGTCCGCCGCGGCCTCACCCTCGCGGTCCAGGCCGCGCGCGCCGAGCGCGACGTGCTCGATCCCGGCGAGACTCCCGCCAGCGAGCCCGCCCTGCTGGGAGCGCTGGGGGAGATGCGCGAGGTGGCGCATCTCGTCATGCCGCCGGAGAGCTGGACGAACGTTCCCCACGACTTCCTCGGCGACACCCGCCTCGTCGTCGCGGATCCGCAGAACGGCGTCACCGTCCTCGACCTCGAGACCCGCGGGACGGTCCTGTCCGTGAAGCTTCCCGAGCGGGTGCTGCCCACCGCCGTGCGGGCCCTGCCCGAGGCGGGCCTGATCGTCGCCGCGGGGGTGCGCACGTTCTTCGTCATCGATGCCGCCACGGGCGCGATGCGGGGGGAGATCGCCTTCAAGGACCGGATCGCCGACCTCGACGTGCACGAGGGCAGCCGCAAGGCGGTGGTGGCGGTCGGCGTCGGGATCGGCATCATCGACCTGGCGGCGCCGGCCCTCCCCGAGCTCGTGCCC
>DASPJU010000838.1:0-3269 GCA_035628475.1 Salinarimonas sp.
CAACCGCCGCACCGTCGTGCGCGAGGAGAGCGAGCCCGACGTGGTGGTGCGCCGTCGCCGCGCCGTCCAGATCGAGGAGAGCGAGCCCCAGACCCGTCGCGTGGTCCAGACCCGCTCCGCCAAGACCAAGAAGGTCGTGAAGACAAAGTCCAAGAAGCCCACCAAGACCGTGGTGCGCAACCGCCGCGTGGTCGAGGAGCCCGCGGAGATCCGGCGTCGCACGACGATCCGCCGCTACGAGGTCGACGAGCCGAGCGTCACGGTCCGCCGCCGCACCACGATCCAGCAGCGGGAGGGCGCCGAGATCTCCATCGAGCGCCGCCGGCAGCAGCAGGGCATCAGCATCTCGAACGAGCGCCGCGAGGAGCGCCGGGGCGTGAACGTCGAGAGCCGCTCGACCAACCAGTCGACCCAGACGAACCAGACGAACCAGACGAACCAGTCGACGCAGACCAACCAGTCGAGCCAGACGGGCCAGACCGAGTCCCGCGGCGGGGCCGAGACCACCGGCTCGGTGCGCGGGGGCGGCCAGGCGGGCGCTCCGGGCGCCGTGAAGACCGGCGCCGGCGCCCAGGGCAACGCCAAGGGCGAGGCCAAGGGCGACGCCGCGAAGCCCGGCGCCGCCGGCGCGACCTCGACCAAGACCGACGGCGCGCAGCAATAAGCGCCCGTCCTTCGCGCGAAGGCGAGGCCCCGGCCCCCGGCCGGGGCCTCGTCGCGTTGTCCCGGTCCAAGGCGGGCCATGCGCAGGGCGCCTTGGCCTCACGTCGGCTCGACGGGGACGTTCCTCCCACTCTCCTCCTCGTCCCCCGCCTTGGCTGGGCAGGCTCCGAGGTGCCCTGCGGGGCAGGGACGCGGCGGGCGCTCAGGGATGTCCGGCAGCGGTGGACGCGTGGTCGCGTGCTTCGAGGCTCACCCCTGGCTTCGCCCCTCGGCATGAGGGCGGCGGACATGGGTGCATGTGCCCCCTCACGCCGGCCCCGTCGACCCCCGCACCACCAGCTCCGGCGCCAGCACGATCCGCTCGGGCGGGCCCGCGGGATCGGCGACGCGGCGGACCAGGAGCGCGGCGGCGCGCCGGCCGAGCTCGTCGGGGCGGGTGCGGATCGTGGTGAGCCCCGGCGCCCACAGGGCCGCCTCCGGAACGTCGTCGCAGCCCACCACCGACACCTCGCGTCCAGCCTCGCGGCCCTCGTGGCGCAGGCCGAGCAGGGCGCCGAAGGCGACGAGGTCGTTGAAGCAGACCATGGCTGTCGGCGGCGCGCCCCCGCCGAGCAGACGCCGCGCGCCGATCAGCCCCGTCTCGCGGGTGCCCTCCCCCTCGATCATCAGCGCGGGGTCGAGGGACAGGCCCAGGCCCGCGAGCGCGTCGCGGAACGCCCGCCGCCGCTCCCGTCCCGTGGAGGTCGCCTCCAGGCCGCCGATCATGGCGACGCGCCGGTGGCCGAGCCCCGCCAGGTGCCCCGCCGCGAGCCGGATCATGGCGGCGTCGTCGCTGGCCACGAGATCGAGCCCCGCCCCCTCGACCTCGCGGATGACCTGCACCACGGGAATGCCCGCCGCGACCAGCGGATCGTAGTCGGCGGGCGCCGTGCCGGCGGCCGGGCAGACCAGCATGCCGTCGGGGCGGTACTCGCGCAGGGTGCCGAGCACCCGCTCCTGCCGGGCGCGGTCCTCGGCGTAGATCCCCAGCATGATCGACTGCCCCGCCGCCACCGCGGCATCCTCGAAGGCGGAGAGCATCGCGGACACGGACGGGTTCGTGATGTCGTGCAGCCCGACGCCCAGCATGTTCGAGCGCGCGGTGCGCAGCGACGCGGCCGAGCGATTGTAGGAATAGCCCAGTTCGCGGGCCAGCGCCTGGACGCGCCGGCGGGTGCCGTCGGCCACCACGGGCGCGTCGCGCAGCGCCAGCGACACCGTCGCGGTCGAGACCTCGAGCCGCAGGGCGATGTCGTGGAGCGTCACCCGCGCGCGCAGCGCGGATCCTGGCCGGCTCATGACCCCTCCCCCGGGCGCGAACTCGCGCCAAGCTAGGCCGGGACGGGTGCCGGCCACCATCGGGGGTTTTACGGAGCCGGCCGTGCCACCGGGCCGGCTCCGCCCCTTCCCGGCGCGGTTTGGGTGCTGCAAGGTGGGGCGAAAGGGAGGAGACACCATGACCAGCGACGAGCGCATCGGCTTCATCGGCCTCGGCCTCATGGGCCATGGCATGGCCAAGAACATCCGGGAAGCGGGCTACCCTCTCACGGTCCTGGGGCACCGCAACCGGGCGCCCGTGGAGGACATGCTGGGGCGCGGCGCCGTGGAGGCCCGCACCGCCCGCGAGGTGGCGGAGCGTTCCAGCATCGTGTTCCTGTGCGTCACCGCCTCGCCGCAGGTGGAGGCCCTGGTGCGCGGGCCCGACGGGCTCGCGGCCGGGATGGCGCCGGGCGGCATCATCGTCGACGCCTCGACCTCGGACCCGACCTCGACGCTGGCGCTTGCGGCGGAGCTGGCCCCGAAGGGAATCACCTTCGTGGACGCGCCGCTCTCGCGCACCCCGAAGGAGGCCTGGGCCGGGACGCTGGACACGATGGTGGGTTGCGACGAGACCACCTTCGCGCGCCTGAAGCCTGTCCTCGACACCTGGGCCGGGCGGGCGATCCATATCGGCCGAACGGGCGACGGCCACAAGATGAAGCTCATCAACAACTTCATCGCCATGGGCTATGCCGGCCTCTACGCCGAGGCCCTGACGCTTGCCGCCAAGTCGGGCCTGACGCCCCGGCAATTCGACAGCGTCATCCGCGGCGGGCGCATGGAATGCGGCTTCTACGGCACCTTCATGACCTACGTGCTGGAGCGCGACCGCGACGCCCACAAGTTCACGCTCGTCAACGCGCTCAAGGACACCCGCTACATCGAGGCCATGGCGGACGCGGCCGGCATCGCCAACCCCATCGGCAACGCGGTGAAGAACTACTTCGCCATCGCGGTCGGCACCGGGCGGGGCGACGACTACGTGCCGATGATCTCCGACGTGGTGGCCGGGCTCGCCGGGACGCGGCTGGACGGCGGGTGAGCCTGTCTCCTCTCCCGCCGGGCGCGGAGAGGGCCGCGCCTGCGGAATGGCAGGCGCGGCAAGCGACCGAAGGGAGCGGCGGTGAGGGGGTATCTCAGGACGGAGCTCTCGACCGTCCAGGCCCCCTCACCGTCGCGCTGCCGCGCTTGGCCATGCCCCCAATGACGGGGGCTTCGACCCTGCCCCCGCCCAGCGGGGAGAGGTG
>DASPJU010000839.1:0-3200 GCA_035628475.1 Salinarimonas sp.
CACGAAGCGGTCGCGGTCGGGCCAGGCCGGATCGGCGGCGTCGTATTTCAGGAACTTCGCGAACAGCGTCGTCGCCACGTCGGCGGCGCCCATGGGCAGGCCGGGGTGACCCGACTTCGCTGCCTCCACGGCGTCCATGGCGAGGGCCCGGATGGCGTTGGCCATCTGGGCGGGGGCGACGCGGGCGTCTTGGGCGGTGTCGGTCACGGGCTCGCTTGGTGCGTGAGGGGACCGGACGACCAGGCGCCGCCCGCGAGGCGCCGGCTCCTTACCATGGCGGTCCCCCGAGTCAATCGCGCGAGGCGCATGACAGTCTAGCGCTTGCCCTGCGCCAGCCGCGCCGCGCCGGGCGCGGAACCCGCCCGCGCCCGTCCCCCGGACGCCCGCGCGGCGGCGCCCGCGGGATCGGGGATCAGGCCCTGGCCGGTGGGGCACAGGTGCAGCACGACGCAGCGCCCGCAGGCGGGGTTGCGGTCGAAGCAGCAGCGCTGGCCGTGCAGCATCAGCACCTCGTGATGGTCGTACACGGCCTGGGCGTCCCACTCCGCCGGCAGCAGCGCCTCCAGCAGGACGTGGGACGGGCCGACCGCGACGCCGCGGGGGAGGAGCCCCGTGCGCAGCGCCACCCGGTGGTGATGGCTGTCCACGGGCAGCGCGCGCCGGCGCAAGCTGGAGAAGGCGAGCACGGCGGCGCTCGTCTTCGGCCCGATGCCGGGGATCTCCTCCAGCCAGGCCCGGGCCTCCGGCACCGGGAGCCCGGCGAGGAAATCGAGGTCGAGGCTCCCGCGCCGCGCGGAGATCGCCCGCATCACGGCCTGCAGGCGGGGCGCCTTCTGCTCCGGCCAGGTGACGCCGGCGATCGCCGCCTCGACCTCCTCGACGGGGGCGTCGCGCATGGCCGCCCAGTCGGGGAAGCGCGCCCGCAGGGCCTTGAAGGCGCGCCCCGAATCCGCGTTGCGGGTACGATGCGACAGGAGCGACGAGACCAGCTCGCTCAAGGGATCGAGGTCGTGGAAATAGCCGATGGGGCAGTCATAGGCGGCGCAGAGCCGCTCGTGGATGAGAAGCGCCTTCTCGGCGGGGGGGATCGCGTCGGCCTCGGACATGGCGGGGGAATCCGCGGCCGCGCCGAGCGGTTTCCGAGTCGCAATGACGCAGGCCGGGAGCCGCGCGCCCGTCGTTGCCCTTCACAGGCGGCGAGGGCTCGACTAGACAACCCCTCAAGCCGTCAGGAGGATTGTCGCGTGGCCGCTCGCTCCAAGTACATGTCGGCCCGGGTCGTCACGGTCTTCGGCGCCTCGGGATTTCTCGGCACCGCCGTGGTGCGGGCGCTCGTCAAGCGCGACTACCGGGTGCTCGTCGCCGTGCGCCGGCCCGATCTCGCGGGCCATCTCCAGCCGCTCGGCAACGTGAGCCAGATCCACGCCCTGCAGGCCAATGTCCGCTTCCCGGCATCCGTCGCCAACGCGGTGCGCGAGGCCGACGCCGTGGTGAACCTGGTGGGCATCCTCCAGCCGACCGGCCGGCAGACCTTCTCGGCCGTCCAGGCGGAGGGCGCCCGCGCCGTCGCCGAGGCCGCCGCGGCCCGGGGCCTCGACCGCGTGGTCCACGTGTCGGCGATCGGCGCCGATCCGGACTCGCCCTCGGCCTATGCCCGCTCCAAGGCGGCGGGCGAGGCGGCGGCGCTGGCGGCCTGCCCCGATTCCGTGATCGTGCGCCCCTCCATCGTCTTCGGGCCCGGCGACAGCTTCTTCAACCGCTTCGCGGCGCTCGGGCGCTCGCTTCCCGTGATGCCGCTCGCCTATCCGGACACCCGCTTCCAGCCCGTCTATGTCGGCGACGTCGCGGACGCGATCGCGCGGGCCGTGGACGGCCACGTCCCCGGCGGGCGGGCCTACGAGCTCGGCGGGCCGGAGGTGAAGAGCTTCCGCGAGCTGGTCGAGTTCACCCTCGCGCATATCGACCGCCGCCGGCGCATCGTGCCCCTCTCGCCGGGCCTCGCGCGCTGGCAGGCGACGCTCATGGAGGCCCTGGACACCCTGGCGCTCGGCCTGGTGCCGAACGACTGGAAGCTCACCCGCGACCAGCTCCTGCTGCTCCAGCGCGACAACATCGTCTCGCCGGAGGCCCTGCGGGAGGGGCGGACCTTCGAGGCCTTCGGCATCGCTCCCGCCGCCATGGAGGCCATCGTCCCGGCCTATCTCGTACGCTACAGGCCGCGCGGCCAGTTCACGCAGCCGGACCAGCGCCAGGAGAACCAGCACTCCGTGTGAGGACGCGCGGTCGTCCCTGGCTGGAGCGCGCCCGTCGCGCGCAAGGGCTAAGGGGGAGACCTGGCCGCCGAACATAACCCCGTCCCGCGCGTTGTCCTTTCGTTCCCAGCCGGGAACCGGAAGGCGCGCCTTGCTCGACACCGTCACCCTCGCCCGTGCCGTCACCCGCATCGCCGGTCGCGATCCGCGGGCGGGCAACCGCGTGCGCCTGCTGCGCGACGCGGGCGAGAACTATCCCGACTGGCTCGACGCGATCCGCTCGGCCCGGCGCTACGTGCATTTCGAGAACTTCATCGTCGCCGACGACGCTGCGGGGCGCCTCTTCGCCGAGGCCCTGATGGAGCGCGCCCGCGCCGGCGTCGCGGTGCGGGTGCTCTATGACTGGCTCGGCTGCATGGGCCGCTCGGGCGCCGGCTACTGGACGGAGCTGATCGAGGCGGGCGTGGACGTGCGGGTCTTCAACCCGCTCCGCCTCGTGGCCCCGCTCTGGATCCGCCGCGACCACCGCAAGGTGGTCGTGGTCGACGGGCACACCGCCTTCGTCTCGGGGCTGTGCATCTCCGACGATTGGCGCGGCGACCCGGGGGCCGGCATCGAGCCCTGGCGGGACACGGGCGTCGCGATCCACGGCCCCGCCGCGGCGGACGTGGACGACGCCTTCGCGGAGACCTGGGCGCTCGCGGGCGAGCCGCTGCCCTCGGCGGAGCGCCCCGACGCCGACTTCATGGATCCCGTGGGCGACATCCCGGTGCGGGTGGTGGCGGGGCGCCCGGGGGAGCTCGGCACCTACCGCCTCGACCTCCTGATGTCGGCCTCCGCCCGCAAGCGCCTGTGGCTCACCGACGCCTACATGATCCCGACCCCCGCCTTCGTGCGCGCCCTGTCCGAGGCCGCCCGCGACGGGGTCGACGTGCGCCTGCTCGTGCC
>DASPJU010000840.1:0-2467 GCA_035628475.1 Salinarimonas sp.
GTCGTGGGAGATGAAGATGAGGCCCATTCCGCGTTCGCTCACGAGCCGGTCGAGGATCTTGAGCACCTGCAACTGCACCGTCACGTCGAGGGCCGAGGTCGGCTCGTCGGCAATGAGGAGGTCCGGATCCGCGACGAGCATCATCGCGATCATGGCGCGCTGGCCCATGCCGCCCGAGACCTCGTGCGGATAGAGGCCGAAGACGCGCTCGG
Organism: Salinarimonas sp.; assembly: GCA_035628475.1. GTDB lineage: Bacteria > Pseudomonadota > Alphaproteobacteria > Rhizobiales > Beijerinckiaceae > Salinarimonas_A. The sequence goes on from DASPJU010000840.1 coordinate 213, forward strand.
GCCGGTCGATCTGCACCGCGGCCAGCATGGCCAGCGCCCGCTCGCGGGCCTCCCGACGCGATACGCTCTCGTGGGCGCGCAGCGTCTCGACGATCTGCGCCCCGATGGTCATGACGGGATTGAGGGAGAACTTCGGGTCCTGGAGCACCATGCCGATGCGCCCGCCGCGAAGATCCCGGCGCTGGCGGGGCGAGCAGGAGAGCAGGTCGATGCCGTCGAAGGCCAGGCGCCCCGCCGTCACGCGCGCCTGGGGCGGGGTGAGGCCGAGGATGGCGCGACCGGTCTGGGACTTCCCCGAGCCCGACTCGCCCACCACGCCCAGCCGCTCGCGCCCGAGCCCGAACGACACGCCGCGCACCGCCTCGACGAAGGCGCCCTCGCGATTGGGGAAGGCGACCCGCAGGTCGTCGACGACGAGGAGGGGCCCGCTCATCGCTCCGCCTTTGGGTCGAGGGCGTCGCGCAGGCCGTCGCCCAGCAGGTTGAAGGCGAGGCTCACCAGGAAGATGGCCGCCCCCGGCGCGGCCGCGACCCACCATTGATCGAGGACGTAGTTGCGTCCGTTGGCGATGAGCGCGCCCCATTCGGGCATGGGCGGCTGCGCGCCGAGGCCCAGGAAGCCGAGCCCCGCGGCGGTCAGGATGATGCCGGCCATGTCGAGGGTCACGCGCACGATCACGGACGGCACGCAGAGCGGCATGACGTGGCGCAGCACGATCCGCCCCGGCGAGGCGCCCACCAGCCGCACCGCGGCGATGTAGTCGGCCTGGCGGATCGTGAGGGTCTCGGCGCGGGCGATGCGCGCGTAGGGCGGCCAGGAGGTGATCGCGATGGCGATGACCGCGTTCTGGATGCCGGGGCCCAGGGCCGCCACGAAGGCCAGCGCCAGGATCAGGCGGGGAAAGGCGAGGAAGATGTCGGTGACGCGCATGAGCGCCGCGTCCAGGAGGCCGCCCGAATAGCCCGCGACCGTGCCCACCAGCAGCCCGATCGGCGCGGCCAGCACCGCCACCAGCACCACGATGAGGAGCGTGATGCGCGAGCCGTGGATGATGCGCGAGAGGATGTCGCGGCCCTGGTCGTCGGTGCCGAAGGGGTGCGACGGGGAGGGGGGCAGCAGGCGCGTCCGCGTCAGGCTGCCCTCGTAGGGCGAATAGGGGCTGAGCACGTCGGCGAAGATCGCCACGAGCACGAGGCCCAGGACGATGGCGAGGCCCGCCATGGCCAGGCGGTTGCGCGCGAAGGTGCGCCAGCCCGCATAGGCGCGGCCCAGAGCGGCCTGCCGCCGCGAGGCCGGCCGGTCGGACATCAGCCAATCGTGCCAGGAGGTCGCGTCGCTCATGAGGCGTGCCTCGAGGATCCGCGGGCGAGGGGGCCGCGGCCGCCGGCCAGGGGAGGAAAGCTCATCATCGGGCGCGGGTCCGGGGATCGAGGAGGCGGTAGAGGAGGTCGGAGAGCAGGTTGAGGCCGATGAAGATCGAGCCCACCACGATGGTCCCGCCGAGCACGGCGTTCATGTCCGCGTTCTGGAGCGAGTTCGTGATGTAGAGCCCCAGGCCCGGCCAGGCGAAGACGGTCTCGGTGAGCACCGAGCCCTCGAGCAGGCCCGCATAGGACAGGGCCACCACGGTGACGAGGGGCACCGCGGCGTTGCGCAGCGCGTGGCGCCAGACGATGCGCGCCTCCGACAGGCCCTTGGCGCGGGCCGCCACCACGTATTCCTGGGCGAGCTCGTTGAGCATGAACGAGCGCGTCATGCGGCTGATATAGGCGAGCGAGAAGTAGCCCAGCAACGAGGCCGGCAGGATCAGGTGCGAGAGCGCGTTGCCGAAGGCCTCCCATTCGCCCTGCATGGCGGCGTCGAGGAGGATGAGCCCCGTGACGGGGGTGAGCGTGTACTCGTAGGCGACGTCGATGCGCCCCGGCCCCGCGACCCAGCCGAGCCGGGCGTAGAAGACGAGGAGCGCCATGAGCCCCAGCCAGAAGATGGGCACCGAATAGCCCACGAGCCCCATGATCCGCACGACCTGGTCGGCGAGCCCGCCCCGGCGCACCGCGGCCCAGACCCCGAGCGGGATGCCGAGCCCCGCGCCGATGAGCGTGCCCACCGTGGCGAGCTCGAGGGTCGCCGGGAAGAAGCGGCGGATGTCGGTCATGACGGGGTTGGCGGACAGGGTCGAGATCCCGAAATCGCCCCGCAGCACGTTGCCGAGATAAATCGCGAACTGCTCCCAGAGCGGCCGGTTGAGGCCGAGC
>DASPJU010000841.1:0-3593 GCA_035628475.1 Salinarimonas sp.
CGAGCCGGCGGCGTCGTCGGAGCAGCCGGTGAGGAGGAGGAGGAGGAACATGAAGGGCCTCGGGAGCTCGCAAGCGCTAACCACCGGGTCGCGATCCGGCCGCGACGCCGGCTGTCGGGGGGTGTCGGACCGACGGACGGCCCGCCGTCAGTGGCACCGGCCAACGCCGGGAGTTTGATGGCACGCGGCGTGCATTCCGGGGGGCCGAGGTGCACATGCTCGACCAGCTCGAACCAGACCAGCTCGATCGCTTCCTCGGCCTGTCGTGGGAGGACATGCGGGCATTCCGCGCGTCAGCCGGCCATCCGGGCGGGTGGATCCCCACGGCGGCCCTGCTCCCGATCCATCAGGAGCAGCACGAGCTCGACGGTGTCCGCGGACACGCGCGGCAGCATCCGGACGAAGCGGAGGGTCGCGGTCCGGCCGGCCGGCGTCATCGCCGCGAAGAGAGTGAGGAGCTCCTCGGCGTTCCCCCCGATGGCCGCCGCCTGGGCTGTGCGCTCGGGGCTCGGCCCGGGGTCCGGCCCGCCACCGGCGGCGGCCATGACCTCCTCGACCGTCCAGCCGAGCCACCGGGAGAGCTTCACGGCGGTGTCGTAGGAGGGGATGTGCTTGCCCCGCTCGAGCCGGGAGAAGGTGACGCCCGTGAGACCGACCTCGGCAGCGGCGTCATCCTGCGACAGGGCCATAGCCGCGCGCTTCGTCTGAATGGCGAGGCCGAGCTCTGTGGTTGGGCGAGGAGGGGCTGACGGCATGCAGTGATCTAACACGCTTGACGGCACCCGCCAGCCGTGTAAGGCTTCACGCGTGACGTCATGTCACGCGTGAAGCGGCCCCGGAGAGGTTCGATCTCTCCGGGGCCCAGTCTCAACCCCCCGAACGACCAAGGAGCCTCGACATGGACATCATGCCTCCCGCCCCCAGAGAGGGCAACCCCGCGCCCCACCCCCTCGCCCTCGCCTTCCGCGATCACCCCATCACCTTCGTGCCCTTCGAGGGCACGCTCCTCGCCGTCGGCCCCCAGGTGGAAGCCGCCCTCGACTACGCGCCCAAGCGGCTCTCGAAGCAGCTCGCCCGCTGGGGGGAGAAGGGCCTCGTGCGCGAGGGCGTCCACTTCGACATGTTCACCAACGGCAAGCTCGCGGCGTTCAAGGCCGTCTCTGGCGACTGGTTCACAAAGAGTGAACCAGTCGGCCCTCGGGCCCCGAACCTCCTCGTCATCACCGAGCGCGGCCTCTACCGCCTCCTCACCCTCATCGCCGACAAGGCCATCGCCATCGCCTTCCAGGACTGGCTCGAGACGGAGGTGCTGCCCGCCATCAACCGCACCGGGCGCTACGACGTGCGGGAGGCCGCGGCCCCGGCCCCCGTGTCCACCTCCCCGCGCGCGCCGGCCGGGAGCGTCGGCGCCTGGGTGGGCGACGCGTGCACCGTGGGCGGGGGCACGACGAGCTTCCGGGCGCTCTACAGCGCCTACCTGCGGTGGTCGCGGCAGCACGGCTTCATCACCTGCTCGTCGCAGTTCTTCGCCCAGGAGCTCGGCCGGCTCGGGCACCCGGCGTCGTCGAAGTCCGCGGTGGAGCGGGAGGGGATCGTGCTCGGGAAGGAGGAGGTGCCGCCCCTGCTCCGGCTCCTCCCCGGGGGGAAGGAGTTCGTCGACAAGATGCTCCTCCGTGACGTCCCCCTGCCCGCCGCCGAGCAGGCCGAGGTCAAGCCCCCGCCGGCGACGAAGGCCGCGCCCCCTGGCAGCGCTGCCGTCCCGGCGCCGGCGGCCACCGAGACCTGGCACTCCGAGGAGTCCCGCGTCGCCGGGACCGTCACCGTGGCCGTGCTGGGGCTCCCGCTTGAGGGGCAGATGCTGCTCTACGGGGACATCCGGGCCGGGCGCTACAGCAAGGCGGACTGATCGCGGCCATCGTCACCGCGTCGCCCGGCCGTCGGTAGCACGCGGTGTAGTACCCGACGAGGTGACGATGTCCGACCCCATCCTGACCCTGCTCGAGCGCCAACTGCAGCAAGCCTCGCTCGAGCGCCGCGCCCAGACGGCGGCCTTCGAGCGTGCCCTCGGAGGCCTCCGGTGGGAGCTCCGGGTGATCGCAACCCTGGCGCTGATCCTCTTCGCCGCGGTCACCCTCGCCCAGGACGGCGTGCTCACGCGCGTCGGGCTCCCCGGCGTCGTGGTGGAGACGCACGCCGCCACGCCCACCGACGTCCAGGCCGGACCATGAGACCGATCCGCCAAGCCATCGTCCACCACTCCGCCGGCGACGCCCGGGCCACGGTCGCCAGCATCCGGGCGTACCACACCACCCCTCCCCCGCAGGGCCGGGGCTGGCGCGACATCGGCTACCACGTCGTGATCCGCCGCTGCGAGGACGACTACTGGCGCGCGGAGCCGGGCCGCGACATCGAGCTCCCCGGCGCCCACGACGAGGGGGAGAACGCGACGAGCATCGGGATCTGCATCCTCGGCAACTACACCACGGTGGAGGTACCCGCCGACGCGTGGATGGTCCTGGTGGCCACCGTGGTGGGCCTCTGTCGTCGGTGGCGCCTTACCGCCGACCAGGTCTACGGGCACCGCGAGGGCGAGCCCCCGTGGAGCACCACCGCCTGCCCGGGCTTCGATCCGGAGGCGCTCCGGGCGGCGGTGCGCGGCCACCTCGTGCGAGGGGTGGCGTAGGGGCCGCGGCCCCCCGTGCGCTCCAGGGCCCTCGCCGCACCCGTGGGGCCTGTGCCTGTTGTGCCTATCGCTCACGACCCAGAGCGGGTTTCCGCAGGAACAGCCCGGAGGGGGGTGCTGGATATGCGGCGTTCTACCAGCCCCCACCCATGAGGCGCTACTTCGCGCCGAAGTACAGCGAAGGTCGCTCGATCCTCGTCGGGATCGAAGCTGTGCCTGCCTCGTGTGCCTGTCACGCCGGCCCCCGGCGCGGGCGACGAACCGGCGTGCTCGGCTTCGGGGCCTCGTCGTGGTAGCCGAGGCGGGCCGCCTGCATCGCCTCCCGGCGGCCGTCGGTGTCGACGGCGAGGTAGTCCCGCTGAGCGACCTCGGCCGAGTGGCCGATCAGCTTCGACTCGATCGCCGCCGGCACACCCGCGCCCAGCACCATGGTGGTGACGTAGCGGCGCACCGCCTGCGCTGAGAACCGGGGCACGCCCGCGGCCTCGCAGGCCCTGGCCATGATGCCGTGCAGGTTCCCGGCGACCGTCGTCGGGCGCACGCCCAGCACGAACCCGACCCGGGCCTCGACGGGCACGGCGGCCAGCGCCTCGACGACCGGCGGAGGGATCGGAACCGCCCGATAGCCCGTCTTCCCCCGCACGAGGATGGCCTCGTCGTCCAGAGCGACGCGATCCCAGGTGAGCGACGCGATCTCCCCCCGGCGGCACCCGGTGCCCGCGTAGAGTAGGACGGCCAGGCGCCCCCAGCGATCGAGGTGGGCCAGCACCGCCGCCACGTCGCGCCGCTTCGGGGTGGGCCTCGGCCGCTTGTCCTCGATCTTCACGCGCGTGGTCGGGAGCTCCCGCTCGTCGTGGAGCCGCGTCTCACGCCCCCAGCGCCAGGCGGCGCGAAGGTGGTTCAGTTCCAG
>DASPJU010000842.1:0-2768 GCA_035628475.1 Salinarimonas sp.
AGAGGCTCGTCGGTAACAGTGGCGTAGGCTCAGTTGCACATTCTCAGGGCCGCCAAAATAGCTTCGCACTCTCGAGCAATGCTTGCCTCCTTGTAAGCCCTACGTCGGCCAGGTGTCTCTCATCGAGTTCGCTCAGGGTCCGGCGCGTGCGACGTCGCATCGCCCAGACAGCCGGCAAAGCGGACAGACGACCCCACCGCACTGTCCAGTGCTCTGCGTGCCGACCAGCCAGTTCAATGTTCGCTCTGTCATGGCAAGGCGTCGTCGAAAGAGTTGGCTGCGTTAACATCTGCGAGACTCCTGGAGACGTCATGCCGTCACCTGACGGGCCGAAGCGTTCGCCGGCATTGAAGCCTGTCGCCGTAGGCTGCAGCGTCAGTGGTGCGTTACTGCTGCGTTAAATCTTGCGATTGTGCGGTGAAAAGTGCAGGGTCAGCGCCCCGCGCCGAAGCGCGCATGGCGCAGGCGCAGGGATGAAAGACGTGCTGCTCCCAAAATTCAGGCTCTCGCTCCTGGTGCGCTTCGAGCTGACCGGGCCGGAAGGGCCCGTCGAGCTGCCCAACAAGAAGCTTGCCGGCCTGCTGGCGTATCTGGCCTGCACTGCCCCCGTTCCACAGCCGCGACAAAAGCTGGCGACCTTGCTTTGGGGCTCTCATTTCGAGACCCAGGCCCAACAGAACCTGCGCCAGGCCCTGTTCAGGCTGCGCCGGGCGCTGGGCCACGATGCCCTCCTGAGCGATGGCGAGGAAGTGTGGCTCGCCCCCGGTGTGATCGAGTGCGACGTGGCCCGGCTCAAGGCGCTGGGCGGCGACGGAAGCCGTGCGTCGCTCGCCGCGGCCGCCGACCTCTACAAGGGGCCGCTGCTGGCCGACGTGAATATCGCAGAGGAGGCCTGGGCGGATTGGCTCGCTGCAGAGCGACGGTGGCTCGAAGGCCTGGCGCTCGACGCCATGACCAGGCACGCCGCGCAGGCGTTGCACTCGGGAAACGCCGAGTCTGCGCTCAAGGTCGCCCATCGCGCCATCGCGCTGAATGCCCTGCGTGAGGACGCGCATCGGGTGGTCGTGCAGGCGCTGGCCGCCACGGGGCGCAAGGCCGAAGCGCTCAAGCACTATCAAGAACTCGTTGCCCTTCTCAAGCGTGAGCTGAACGCGGCGCCCGACACGGTGACCCGGTCGCTCGTCGCCGGGCTTCGCACCGACGACGGCCTTGCCAGCGAAGCCATCGACTATTCGGTCAAGGCGGGCCGGCTTGCCTACGCGCGATGGGCCAACCGCGATGCCGTCGAATTCTTCGATCAGGCGTTGGGAACCCTGGCATCGTTGCCGGAGAGCCCGTCCACGCTGGAGCAGGCCTTCGATATCCGGCTCGAACTGCCGCAGGCGCTGATCCAGCTCGGCGACGTCCGGCGGGCACTGGAGCGCCTGCAGGAAGCGAAGATCCTCGCCGAGCGCCTTGACGACGACCGCCGGCGCTGCCGGGTTCTCAGCTTCACGACGATCGTCCACGCGCTGTTCGGTGAGTTGGAAGAAGCGCTGGCCGCCGGCACGCAGGCGCTGGAGATCGCCCGGCGCCTCGGTGACTTGAGCCTCCTCATTCCCGCCATGACCATCCTCCAGCAGGTGCATTTCTACCGCGGCGAGCACGAACGGGTGACGGTCCTTGCCACCGAGAACCTGGCCTTGCTGCCTGCCGGTTCCACCACGGAGGATTTCGGGCTCGCTACCCCGCCATCGATCTACGATCGTGGTCGACTGATCATCAGCCTGGCCGAGCTTGGCCGCTTCGCCGAAGCGACCGAGTTCGAAGCGCACGCGCTGCAGCTCGCGGCGCAGACACAGCACGCCTACACTGTCGGCTGGGCTCACTTGACGGCAAGCTGGGTCCATCTGCTGCGGGGCGACTGGGCGCGGGCGGGCCCGGGAATCGAGCATGCGACCGCCGTCCTCAGGACAGCGGATGTCGTCCCCCTGCTTCCCTTCGCGGTCGGCCTCTCCGCCTGGGGCCTGGCGCAGCGCGGTGACGCGAGCGAGGCCCTGAGCCGGCTACGAGAAGGCGAGCAGCTTCTCGAGCGTCACGCCTTGAGTGGACAAACCGGCACTCTCGGATGGTTCTATGCCGGGCTGGGCCGGGCCGCACTGCTGCTGGGCCGGCTAGAGCATGCGCGGCGCCTGGCCGCTCGTGCGCTAGAATTCTCGCCGCGCCAACCCGGATTCGCAGCTCATGCGCTGCAGCTCCTCGGCGACGTCGCGGCCCATCCAGATCAGTTCGATGCCAAGCGCAGCGAGGCCCACTATCGCCAGGCGCTGGCGCTCGCAGAGCCACGCAGCATGCGCCCGGTCGTCGCCCACTGCCACTTTGGGCTCGGCAAGCTCCGCCGGCACAAGGGCGGGCGTAAACGGGCCAACGAGCATCTCACAACGGCGACGACGATGTACCGCGAAATGCGCATGCGGTTCTGGCAAGAGCAGGCCGACGCGGCGCTGCGTGAGCCTCATGCGAGGGAGGCCGAAGCGTCCGAGCCCTGCCAGGACCTCGTCGTAGTGCCCAAAGGCCAGCCGGAAGGATCACCACCCATCGGTGCGATCGCGAACGCCACGCCGCCCGCGCCGTCGCACATGATGTTCGCCGAAAAACCCTCGATCGCGGTCCTGGCCTTCAAGAACATGAGCGGCGATCCCGAGCAGGAGTACTTCGCCGAGGGCGTCACCGAGGACATCATCACGGCCTTGTCGCGCTTTCACGCGCTCCTGGTCATCGCGCGCGGG
>DASPJU010000843.1:0-2252 GCA_035628475.1 Salinarimonas sp.
CCTCGTTGCGGACGTTCTCGCTCGGGCGGATCGACACGAAGAAATAGGCGTCGTCGCGCTTGAGCTCCTTGGGGAGGCGCTCCTTGGGCCGCGACAGCGCGTAGCAGATCTTGCCGCGCCCGGCCGGCGCCGCGTAGGCGCCCCAATCCTCGAAGGTGCCGAGCTGCAAGGCCTGGTGGCCGCCCGGCCGTGCGGCGGCCGCGCCGGCCCCGACCGCGGCTCCGGCGGCGGCGGCGCCCGCCGCGCCCGGCCGGATGGCGCCGGGAGCCGCGGCATTGGGACGCGTCCCCGTCGCAGCCGCGGGTTTCGCCGGCGGGTTCGACGCGGCGCCGGGACGGGCCTGGGACTGGGCCAGCGCCCCGCCGCAGGCCGTGAAGGCGAGGATCGCGCCGGCAAGCGCCGGGACAACGCGGAAGAACACGCTCATGAGGGCAACCTTGGAATGGTCCGGACCCCGGACGGGGCCTCTCAGGTCAGTGCCCGAGACGATGGCCGGAAAAAGGGCAAAAATTCGTTAACCTTGACTCCTGTTCCGTTCTACGGTTCCCCATGCCAGGATGAGGGGTGGATGCGCGACCCACGCGCGTCCGAGACGAGCGCGGCAAGCGCCGGAGATTGGATCGGGGACGAGCCTTGGCCTCGCACAGCGAGCATGCAAGCCTCGCCGCCGCGGTCGCGGAGCGGCGGGATCGGGAGGCGTTCACGCGCCTGTTCGACCATTACGCGCCGCGCCTCGAGGCCTATCTCGTGCGCCTGGGCAGCGATCCCGCATCCGCCGAGGAGATCGCCCAGGACGCGCTGGCGACCCTGTGGCGCAAGGCGGCCCTGTTCGATCCCGAGAAGTCGTCGCTCGCCACCTGGCTCTACCGGATCGCCCGCAACCGCCGCATCGACCGGCTCCGGCGCGACCGCGCCGCCATCGTCGAGCCCGAGGACCCCGTCTTCGACGTGGTGGACTCGACCGACCTCGAGGCCCAGGTCGACATCCATCAGCGCGAGGAGGCGGTGCGCGCCGCCCTGGAGCACCTGCCGCAGGAGCAGCTCGTCCTCGTGCGCCTCGCCTTCTTCGACGGCCTGTCGCACAGCCAGATCTCGGAACGCACGGGCCTGCCGCTCGGCACCGTGAAGTCGCGCATCCGCCTCGCCTTCACGCGATTGCGGCGCTCGCTGGAGGCGGGCGGCGTGGCGGAGGTCGGATGAGGGCGCTGCTCGCCCGGGCCTTCGGGCCGCCCGAGACCCTCGTGGTCGAGGACATCCCCGATCCCGTCCCCGGGCCGGGCGAGGTGGTGATCCGCGTGCGCGCGGCGGCGCTCAACTTCTTCGACACGCTGATCATCGAGAACCGCTACCAGTTCAAGCCGGAGCTGCCCTTCTCGCCGTCGGGCGAATGCGCCGGCGTGATCGAGGCGCTCGGGCCCGGGGTCGAGGGTTTCGCCGTCGGCGAGCGGGTCGCGGCCTATCTCGGCTGGGGAGCGGCGCGCGAGCGGGTGGTCGCGCCCGCCGGACGCCTCGTGCGGGTGCCCGACGGCGTCTCCGACGAGGCGGCCGCCGGCCTCACGGTCACCTACGGCACCTCGCTCCACGCGCTGCGGGAGCGGGCGCGCCTCCAGCCCGGCGAGACGCTGGCGGTGCTCGGCGCCGCCGGGGGCGCGGGCCTCGCGGCGGTGGAGCTCGGCGCGCTCATGGGGGCGCGGGTGATCGCCTGCGCGTCCAGCGCCGACAAGCTGGCGCTCGCCACTGCCGGCGGGGCGGCGCTCGCCCTCAACTACGCCGAGGAGCCCCTGCGCGAGGGGTTGAAGCGCCTCACCGACGGGCGCGGCGTCGACGTGCTCTACGATCCCGTGGGGGGCGACCTCGCCGAGCCGGCCCTGCGCTCCATGGCCTGGGCGGGGCGCTATCTCGTGGTGGGCTTCGCGGGCGGGGGCATCCCCAAGATCCCCCTCAACCTTGTTCTGCTGAAGGGCTGCGACGTCCAGGGCGTGTTCTGGGGCGCCCATCTCGAGCGCGACCCGGCAGCCCACCGGGCCAACATGGCCGACCTCATGGCCTGGGCCGCCGCCGGCCGGCTTTCGGCGCATGTCGACCAGATCTTCCCCCTGGAGCGCGCCGCCGAGGCGCTGGGCCGCATCGCCCGGCGCGAGGCGCAGGGCAAGGTCGTGCTCGTCCCTTGAACGATCCTCACCGCATCGTCGCCAGCGCCTCGCTCGGGCGGATCTCGCCCACGACCCGGTCGTTGCGGTCCCGGATCGCCG
>DASPJU010000844.1:0-2365 GCA_035628475.1 Salinarimonas sp.
CGAGCCGGCGACGCCTCGCAGCAGGGTCCGCCGGCCGATCGCCATGCGCCGCGGCACGCAACGCCGCGCCGCGTCGGGGCATCATGGCGGGGTCGCTTGGATCCCCCGCCATGATGCTCGCCCTCGCCCTCGCCCTCACCCTCGCCGCCGCGGCCTTGGCCCCGGCGGCGCACGCCAGCGCGTTCTGCGAGATCAAGCCCACCGCGGACGGCTACGTCGCCCTGCGCGAGGGCCCGGGCGCGTCCGCGCGCCTCCTCGAGCGCATGACGTCCAAGGACGAGATCATGCTCGGGCCGGGGCGTCGGGGCGCCTGGGTCGAGGTGGTCTATTGGCGCGGGGGGCGCTTCGCGAGCGGGCTGCACGAGACCGGAGATCCGCCCACCGCCAGGGGGTGGATGCACTCGGGCCTCGTCGCCCCCGACAGTTGCGGATGAGGCCGGTAACTCCCGCTTAACCGCGATCCTTCAACGAAGGTCGCAGCCGATCGCCGGCCACGGGAGCGCCACGAACGCGCCCAAGGCCGGTCGCGATCCCCCGCCATCCCTCGTCCCGCGCCGAATCGGGCGCGAGCGAGAAGAAACCCGAGGACCACGCCATGGCCCGTCAGGCCCACACCCGCCCCGTCCAGCCTGCCCCCGCCGCGCCGGAGGGCTTCAAGCCCGTCGCGCTGCCCGCCCTCGCGGCGGCCCTGCGCCTCGCCCGCGGCGCGGAGCGTCGCGACGAGCGGTCCCGCGAGCTGCCCCCGATCCTGCGCAAGGACGCCGTGCTCGGCTAGGCGCATGGCGATCGGCCGGCGGACCCTGCTGCGAGGCGTCGCCGGCTCGCTCGTCCTCGGCGCCGGGCTCGGCGCCTATGCCCTCGCGGTCGAGCCCCTTCGGCTCGCCGTCACCGCTTACGCCCTGCGTCCCGCCGGCTGGCCCGAGGGCCTGCGCCTGCGGGTCGCGGCGCTTGCCGACCTCCATGCCGGCTTTCCCCACATGTCGCCCGAGCGCATCCGGGGCATCGTGGAGGCCACCAACGCCCTGCGGCCCGACGTGGTCGTGCTGCTCGGCGACTATGCGGGCACCGACCGGATCTCCGCCGAACCCATCCTGTGGGGCGACGCCGTCCCCCTGATGCGCGGCCTCGACGCGCCGCTCGGGGTCTTCGGCGTGCTCGGCAATCACGAGTTCTGGGACGATCCCGGGGCGCAGCGCCGCCGCGACGGGCGCACGCTCGCCCACGCGGCCTTCGCGCGCGCCGGGATCCCGCTCCTCGAGAACGGCGCGGAGCGGCTTCACGCCCGCGGCGGGCCGGTCTGGCTCTTAGGGTTGGGCGACCAGCTCGCCTATCGCCTCGGACGCGGTCGCACCCGCGGCGTCGACGACCTGCCCGGAACCCTCGCCCGGATCGACGACGACGCGCCCGCGATCCTGCTCGCCCACGAGCCCGACATCTTCCCGCGGGTGCCGGACCGCGTCGCGCTCACCCTGTGTGGCCACACCCATGGCGGCCAGGTGCGCCTCATGGGCTATTCCCCCGTGGTGCCCTCCCGCTTCGGCAACCGCTACGCCTACGGCCATGTCGTCGAGGGGCGCCGCCACCTCGTGGTCTCGGGGGGCTTGGGCACGGTCGCGGCCGGCCTCCTGCCCGTGCGCCTGGGCCTGCTGCCGGAGATCGTGGTCGTGGATCTGGGCTGAGTTTAACCACGGCGGCAGATATGCGACGTTCGGCAAGTGTATATGGTTGAATGTATCGCGTGTCGTGATTTGATGCGTCCAATGCATCGATCATAGCCGCCCCGGCGGACACGAGGTGAGACCATGAATGGCGACACGCCGGCCAACAGCCCTCTCCTGACCTATTACGATCTGGATCATCCCTGGCCGGAGGATGCCGGCTACGCGGCCGCCATGGCGGATCCGATCGTCTCGCATGAGATCGGTGGGGACATCGCCTTCATGTGCGAGTTCGCCCGCGCCGCCGAGGGGCTCGTGCTCGACCTGTGCTGCGGGACCGGGCGCCTGTCCCTTCCGATCGCGCGGCTCGGACGGCCCGTCGTCGGCCTGGACCTGTCCCCCGTGCTCCTGGCGCGCTTCGCGGAGCGCCTGGCGGCCGAGCCCTCCGACGTGCGCGGGCGCTGCCGGCCCGTCGAGGGAGACGCGTGCGATTTCAGCCTCGACGGCTCCTTCGCCCTGGCGGTGGTCGGGTTCAACAGCCTGTGCATGCTGCCGGACCAGCAGGCGCAGCGGCGGGCCCTCGCCCGCGTCAACAGGCATTTGGACCTGGGCGCGAGGCTGATCGTCGACATCACGAATCCGTTGATGACCCAGTTGAGCGGCACCAACACGCCCCAGGTCATCCTCAGCCGAGCGGTGCCGGAGCG
>DASPJU010000845.1:0-8762 GCA_035628475.1 Salinarimonas sp.
AGGTCTCCCACAGCGACTGGTGCTTGGAGGCGACGATCAGCCCGCCCGCCGGGATGCGCTCGCGCCCGCGCACCTCCAGCCTGACCCCCGCCACCACCCGCAGGAGCCACAGCGACGAGCGCGCCTGCGCTTGCGCCACCCGGATGAACCAGATCCGCGGCAGCAGGAACAGCGGCAGGAAGACCAGCATCCAGAGGATGAGGTTGACGTAGTAGAGGAGGTTGAACAGGGCGGAGCGCAGGACGAGCATGGGGCAGCCGGGTCGGAGGAGCCGCGCCCCCTTTAGAGCATTTTCACGCGCCGTCGACCCCGGGCCTCGGGCCGACCCGCCATCCCTACCGCTCCAGCGGCTGCGCCACCATCCGCACGGGGCCGCCGCCGCGGCTCATGAGGTTGGCCACCGGCGAGACCTCGGGGTCGCTCTCGACGAGGATGCGCAGGCGGGCCGCCAGGTACTTCACGTATTCGGTGGCGAGCAGCCGGGCGATCCCGGGATTGCGCCACCACGCGCTGGGATCCCCCCCGTCCGTCACCACGGGGAAGGGCACCTTGCGCAGGCCCGGCAGGGCGTTGTCGAGCTCCAGCAGGGTGCGGGGCATGTGGTAGGTCGAGGTCACCACGATCACGGAGCGGAAGCCGTTCTCGTAGAGCCAGCGCCGGGTCTCGATGGCGTTGCCGATGGTGTTGCGGGCCCGGTAGTCGAGGTCGACGCAGCAGTCGAACAGCCGCCGCTGGCCCGGGTTGAGCCGGGCGATCTCGGCGCGGCTGGTGCGCTCGTTGACCCCGGAGATGAGCAGGCGCCGGCCATAGCCCTGGGCCAGGAGGTCGATGGCGTTGCCGATGCGGTCGGCGCCCCCGGTGAGCGCCACGATGCCGTCGGCGCGGGCCGCGGGCGGCGCCTCGACGCGGGCGATGCTCGCCACGAAGCCGAGGAACCCGGCGCCCAGGAAGGCCAGCACGGCGACGATCACGAGAGCAGCCAGCTTCGCGGCCAGGCGGATCGACCCCCCGCTCCGGAAGACCGGCTCGGCCCGCGGCGCGTCGGCCCATGACCACCCGACGGGTGCGGCCTCGATCGCCTGGGACACTGCACTGCGCGAACGTCGCGACGCCATCCGACAAGATTATCACCGGGATTATGGCGATCACAAGGCGAGTGCCGGGGACGCGAATCGTTTGACGGGTGCCCGGTCGTTCCGGGCTCGGCCCTCGGCCCGGCAGGGACGACCCCTCAGCGCGCGTCGGCGAGGTAGCGGCGCACCGTGATCCGCGACACGATGGCGCTCACCAGCGCCACCACGACCGAGATCACGAGCACGACCGCATAGCCGCGCCAGCCGATGTCGAAGGCGCCGAACAGGGCCTCGATCTGGTCGCCCGCGGGGCTCGCCCGCAGCGACCCGGCCGCGAGCCCGACCCCCGCGATGAAGGCGAGCGCCGCGGCGCCGCCGAGGGCGCCGCCCCTGAGGCCCAGCCGCAGGAACCGGCTCTGGAACTCCGCCGCGATGAAGGCGTCGTCGCCGCCCACCAGGTGCAGGACGTCGACGATCTCCTTGTTGCCCGCCATGGCGCCCCGGGTCGCGAAGGCGACCGCGAGGCCCGCCGCCGCCAGCACCAGGAGCACGAGGCCGACGCCCACGCTCACCACGGTGGCGGCCATGGAGGACAGGCGGCGCAGCCAGACCGCGTGGTCGTCGAGGCTGGCGCCCGGCACCTCCGCGGCGAGCCGCGCCCGAAGCGCGCCCATGTCGGCCCGGGCGCCGTCCGCGAGCGTCACGGCGACGACGCGGGGGATCGGCAGGTCGCCGAAGCTCGCGCCGACGCCGATCCAGGGCTCCAGGAGCCGGGCCGATTCCTCGCGGCTATAGGCGGAGGCCGAGGCGACGCCGGGCGCCGCGCGGGCGATCTCCACGGCGCGGGCCACCAGCGCCTCGATGTCGCGCCCGGCGCCCGGGCGGATCTGGATCGTGACCTCGCGGGCGATGGACTCGCGCCACTGGCTCGAGGAATGGGCGACGAGCTGCGCGCCCCCGGCGCACAGGGACGCCAGGAAGGTGAGGATCGCGATCACCGCCATCAGGGCCCGGCCGGCGGCGGAGTCCATCGGCACGAGCGGCGCGCCGCCGCGCAGGCGCCCCGGGGCGGCGGGCTCGTCGGTGGCGGCGGGGGTCTGGTCCACGAGCTACTCGTCGATGTGCAGGTGGCCCTCGGCGAGGACGAGGCGGCGCGCCTCGACGAGGTCCATGAGGGGAAGGTCGTGGGTCGCGATCACCACGGAGGTGCCCAGCCGGTTGAGCTCCACGAAGAGGCGCAGCAGCCGGCGGGCGAGGCTGGGATCCACGTTGCCCGTGGGCTCGTCGGCGAGCAGGAGCTCCGGGCGCACGATGAGGGCCCGGGCGATGGCGGCGCGCTGCTTCTCGCCCCCCGACAGGACCGGCGGCAGGGCGTGCATGCGCTCGCCCAGTCCCACCCAGCGCAGGAGCTCGACCACCTCGGCCCGGTAGCTCGCCTCCTCCCGGCCCTGGACGCGCAGGGGCAGCGCCACGTTCTCGTAGACGGTCAGGTGATCGAGGAGCCGGAAATCCTGGAACACCACGCCCATGCGCCGGCGAAGCCGCGTGAGGTCGGTCCCCGCGATGCGGCTCACCTCCTGCCCGAACAGGCTCACGAGGCCCCGGGTGGGACGCACCGACATCAGGATGAGGCGCAGGAGCGTGGTCTTGCCCGCGCCCGACGGGCCGGTGAGGAACTGGAAGGAGCGCGGCTCGATCGAGAAGGTCACGTCGCGCAGGACCTCGGCTCCCATCCCGTAGCGCACCCCGACATTCTCGAAGTGGACCACCGGGGGACCATAGGCGTCGGGGGCGTCGTCGGGGGCTTTCACGCGTCGTTAACCAAACCGTCGCAGCAATGACAGGTCCCGACCCGCGCGCGGCGGGAACGGGGTCGACCGATTCGCCATGCTCATCGTCTGCCCGTCCTGCGCAAGCGAATACACGATCGACCCGGCCCATGTCAGGCCGGAGGGGCGGACCGTGCGCTGCGCGGCCTGCCGGGGCACCTTCTTCGTCGAGCCGCAGGCGCCCGAGGAGGATCTCAGCCCCGACGACTGGTCGCGCCTCCTCGACGCGGCGGGCGTGCCTCCGGCGAACGCGCTGACCGTGGACGCGAGCGCGGCCCGCGAGGCGCCCGCGCCAGTCCCGGCGCCCAAACCGGGACGCCGGCGGCCCGGCGGGCTCGGGGCGCGGCTCGCGGCGCCGCTCCGGCGCATCCCGGCCGCGCTGCCGCTCGCCCTCCTGATCGCCGCCGCCCTCGCGGGGCTCCTGGCGGGGCGCGTCGCGGTGGTGCGGACGGTGCCGGAGACGGCGCGGCTCTACGCCGCGATCGGGATGCCCGTGAACCTGCGCGGCGGGCTCGAGTTTCGCGGCGTCGGCTCCTCCGTGACCGGCACCGGGGGCGAGGCGGTGCTCACCGTCGAGGGCGAGATCGCGAACCCGTCGGCGCACGCCTTGGACGTGCCGCAGCTGCTCATCGCGCTTCTGGCCCCGGACGGCCAGGCGCTGTACACGTGGACGAGCGAGCCCCCGCGCACGTCGCTGGGCGCCGGCGAGACCACGCGCTTTCGCGCGCGCCTGGCCGCGCCGCCCCTCGAAGGCCGCGACGTTCTCGTCCGCTTCGCGCCCGCCGTCGGCGGCGCGGTGGCGGCCCGCTGACCCTTCCCAGAGGACCCTTCGATGACGGAGCGCAAGGTGCAGGTGCTGTACGACGAGGCGCGGATCGCCGCGCGCGTCGAGGAGCTCGCCCACGAGATCGCCGCCGCCAAGCCCGTGAACCTGCTCGTCGTCGCGGTCCTCAAGGGCAGCTTCATGTTCGCGGCCGACCTCATCCGCGCCCTGCACCGGGCCGGGCTCGCGCCGCAGGTGGAGTTCGTCCACCTGTCGAGCTACCGGGCCGGCACCGTCTCGACGGGCCAGGTCGCGATCCTGCGCGACGTGGAGAGCGCCGTGGAGGGGCGCGACGTGCTGCTCATCGACGACATCCTCGAATCCGGCCGCACCATCGTCTTCGCCAAGGACCTGCTGATGGCGCGCGGCGCCGCGCGGGTGCTCACGGCGGTGCTCCTGGAGAAGCCCGGCAAGCGGGCGGTCCATATCGACGCGGAGTTCGTGGGCTTCGTCTGCCCCGACCTGTTCGTGGTGGGCTACGGCATGGACGTGGCGCATTCCTTCCGCCAGCTGCCCTTCGTGGGCGTCATCCGCGACGGGGACGGCCATCCCGACCTGTTCGACGGAGGTTGAGCGATGGCGCGCATCCTGCTCGTCGACGACGAGGAGCCCGTGCGCGGCTTCCTGCGCCGTGCCCTGGAGATGGACGGCCACGCGGTGGTCACGGCCGAGGACGGGGGCGAGGGCCTGGAGCGGCTCCAGGAGGAGGCGGGCGCCTTCGACCTCCTCATCACCGACATCCGCATGCCGATCATGGACGGCATCGCGCTCGCGCTCGCGGCCAAGCGCGACTTCCCCGACCTCGTCATCCTGCTCATGACGGGCTTCGCGGACCAGCGCGAGCGCGCCCGAGGCCTCGACGCCATCGTGGCGGACGTGCTCACCAAGCCGTTCTCGCTCGGTGACCTGCGGGCGAAGGTGCGGGAGGTGCTGGCGGGGTGAGCGGGCCGGCGTGAGCGCGGACGCGGCGGGCAGGTCCGCCCCCGAACCCTCTCCCCTGGAGGGGAGAGGGGGGCGAACCTCCCCATCGCGCACGCTCTCTCCATGGAGGACGAACGCTTCCTACTGGCAGAGCGACGCGCCCCGCTTCCTGACCTTCAGGTCGAGGTGGAGATGGTTGGCGTGCGCCGCGTCGGTCCCGGGGCCGATCACGGTGGTGAAATAGGCGCAGGCCTTGGCCCGGACCTCGTCCTGGAAACGATCGGGGGCGCTGCCGTCGGGATGGGCCGCGACGGTGACGGCGGGTCCGCGCTCGAACTCGAAGCCCATGATGTCGACGGCGTTGGCGAAGGCGTGCTCGGAGAGCTTCCGGCTGCCGTCGCCGCGCCGGCCGCGGCACTCGTAGCCCGTGCCGACGGCCAGCCGCTTGAGCCGGGTCTCCAGGATCGCTTCCGCGGCGGGCGCCACCGCCTCCCCGGCCCAGCGCGCCAGGGCCTCGGCGACGGGGCAGGTCATCGTGACGGGCGCCGAGAGGGGGAGGGCGTCCGAGAGCGCCTTGACCCGCACCGGCTCGGGCGCCCCGCAGGCGCCCGCCGAGATGGGGGGCAGGGGCTCGAAGGCGACGCCCAGCCGCGCCAGGCGCTCGCGGCAAGCCGCCGCGCCCCCCTCGGCCGTCGACGGAGGCGCGGACTTGAGGAGCTCCGCCGGGATCGGCGGGCCCTGGATCTCGGCCATGGGCGCCCGCTGCGCCGCCTCCGGATCCGCGGGGATCGGCGGACCCTGGAGCTCGGCCCGGGACGTGCCGCCGAGATCGGCGGGGCGCGGCGGCGGAAGGGGCGGATGGGTCGGCAGCCCCTCGCCGGCCGCCGTCGCCGGCCCCGCGAGGGCGAGCATCAGGACGGCCAGGGCAAGCCGTCCGGTCCAGGCGCCGCGTCGCTCCATCATGGGGGGAGAACGTGACGGGAAGAGGGGCCGTTCCGGGGCTCCGTACAGCTTCCGGCTTCCTCGCCGATCCGCTCACGTCGAGCGCCCCGGAGCTGCCCCCGCGGGGGCGGGGATGGCGGTTGAGAGGAGCGATCCCGCCCTCACCCCAGCCCCGCCAGGTAATGCAGGGCGATGCCGCTCGTCGTCGCCACGTTGAGGCTGTCGAAGGCGCCCGCCATGGGGATGCGCACGGTCTCGAGGCGGGCGAGCAGGTCCGGAGGCAGGCCCGGTCCCTCCGTGCCGAGCAGCAGCGCCGCGCGCTCCGCGGGCTCGACGTCGGCCAGGCGCCGCGTGCCGGCGGGGCTCAGCGCCAGGATCCGGAAGCCGTGGCGGGCGAGCGCCGCCACGAGGGCGTCGGGGCTGCCCGCGCGGGCGAAGGGCGTCACCAGGCTCGCGCCGACCGAGACCCGGATCGCCTTGCGGTAGAGGGGATCGCAGGTGGCGGGATCGAGGAGCACGGCGCCGGCCCCGAAGGCGGCGGCGTTGCGGAAGATGCCGCCCACATTGTCGTGGTTGGCGATGCCCACGCAGCCCACGACGAGCGCCCGGGCGGGAAGGGCGGCGAGCAGCGCGTCCGGGTCGGGCTCGGGCCCGCGCGTGCCGACGCCCAGCAGGCCGCGATGGATCGAGAACCCCGTCACCCCGTCCATGACGGCCTGGGGCACGGCATAGACGGGCAGGTCGGCAGGCATCTCGGCGAGCAGGTCGGCCAGCGGCCCGAGCCGCCCCCGCGCCACGAGAAGCGACCGCAGGGGGAAGCGCCCGCGCCGGACGAGGAGGCGCAGCACCACCTCGCCCTCGGCGATGAACAGGCCCGCCCGTCCCACGAGGTCGCGCTCGCGCACGGCGCGGTAGGGGGCGAGGCGCGGATCGTCCGGGTCGTCGACCGCGACGATCACGGGTCGGGCTCGTAGGAGCGGCCGAGCGCCAGCATCTCGGGCGTGCCGATCACGGCGTTGAGCGCCTCGAAGTCGAACATGCGGTCCGCGAAGGGGGCGGAGGTGCCGTGGGCCTGGAGCGCGCGGTAGAAGTCCTGCGCGGCCCGCGCCACCACCCGCACGACGGCGCCGGGAAAGATCACGAGGGAGAAGCCCAGGCCCTCCAGCTCGCCGGCGCCGGTGAGCGGGGTCTTGCCCCCCTCGACCATGTTGGCCACGAGGGGCGCGGCGCCGGCGAGCGCGTCCGCCACCAACTTGAGCTCCTCGCGGGAGCGCGGGGCCTCCACGAAGAGGAGGTCGGCCCCGGCCTCGGCATAGGCCCGGGCCCGCTCGACGGCGCGCTCGAAGCCCTCGACGGCGGCGGCGTCGGTGCGGGCGATCACGAGGGTGTCGCGGGTGCGGGCGTCGAGCGCCGCCTTGATCTTGCCGACCATCTCGGGAGCCGGGATCACGCCCTTGTCGGCCAGATGCCCGCAGCGCTTGGGGTAGGTCTGGTCCTCGATCTGGATGGCGTCGGCGCCGGCGCGCTCGAACATCCGCATGGTGCGGCGCACGTTGAGGGCGTTGCCGTAGCCCGTGTCGGCGTCGACCACCAGGTGGGCGCCGACGCGATCGCGGATGAGCGCCACGGTGTCGGCGACCTCCGCCGCCGAGACGAGGCCGATGTCGGGCCGGCCGAGCTTCGTATAGGCGATGCCGGCGCCCGACACGTAGAGCGCCTCGAAGCCCGCTCCCTCGGCGAGCGAGGCGGTGAGGGCGTCGTAGCAGCCGGGGGCGACGAGGATGCCGGGACGGCTCAGGCGGTCGCGCAGGGACATGGGGGTCTCAAGAGGTTCGTCCCCCTACTCCCGGATGGGAGAGGGATGCACGAAGTGCCAGGGGGTGAGGGTGCCGCGCTGGGAGGTTCGCTCCCGGTCGTCCCACCCTCCCCGCTTGTCCTGAGGTGCCCCGCGCAGCCAGGCCACGAAGGGCGCTCCAGGGGTCCCCGACGCTGCTGGAACGTGGCGCCTGCTTCGAGGCTCCGCTACGCGGAGGACCTCAGCATGAGGGGGGTTGGAGGAGCGGAACCCTTCAGCGAACTTCCCGGCGTGATCCCTCACCTCCAGCCCCTCTCCTGTCCTGGAGAGGGGAGCTAGCGCGCCGTCACCCGGCCGTAGACGTCCTTGTAGCCCAGGGCCGAGCGGTTCCAGCCGAAGGAGCGGGCCATGGCGGCCCGGCGCATCGCCTCGAGCTTGGGCGCGGAGGAGAATGCGTCGAGGCCGCGCCGAACGGCCGCCACGAGAGCGTTCACGGAGGGCTCGCGGAACAGGAAGCCCGTCACGCCGTCCTCGATCGTGTCGGCGAGCCCGCCGGTGCGGTGCGCGATGGGAAGCGAGCCGTAGCGCTGGGCGTACATCTGCGACAGGCCGCAGGGCTCGAAACGCGAGGGCATGAGCAGGAAGTCGCTGCCCGCGAACATGCGCCGCGCCTGGCGTTCCTCGAAGCCGATGCGGACGCCGACCGCGCCCTTGTGCTGGCGGGCGAGCCCCCGCAGGGCCTCCTCGAAGCGTCCCTCGCCCCGGCCCGTGACCACGATCTGGCCGCCCTGGGCCACGATCTGCTCCGCGGCCGCGATGGCGAGGTCCACGCCCTTCTGGTGCACGAGGCGCGAGACGACGGCGAAGAGGGGTCCGCGCGACACGGCGAGCCCGAAGGCCTCGCGCACGTCCGCCGCGTTGGCCTCGCGGCCCTTCACGTCGGAGGCGTCGAAGGGCTGGGCGAGATGCGGACAGGTCGCGGGGTCCCAGCTCTCGTCGATGCCGTTGAGGATGCCCGACAGGCGCCCCTGCTCGGCTGTCTTGCGCAGCAGCCCGTCGAGGCCGCAGCCGAACTCGGGCGTCAGGATCTCCTGGGCGTAGGTGTCGCTGACCGTCGTGACGTGGGAGGCGTAGACGATGCCCGCCTTGAGGAAGGACAGCTTGCCGTAGAACTCCACGCCCTCCATCTGGAAGGCGCTGTCGGGCACGCCGAGGCGGCTCGAGCGCTCGGCCTCGAACAGGCCCTGATAGGCGAGGTTGTGGATCGTCAGGATGGAGGGCGTGCGCTGCCCCCGCCAAGCCAGATAGGCGGCGGCGAGCCCCGAGGGCCAGTCGTTGAGGTGCAGCAGCGTCGGGCGCCACAGGGGCTCGGCGAGCCC
>DASPJU010000846.1:0-10974 GCA_035628475.1 Salinarimonas sp.
CATCGCTACTGGCGGGGTGTCGTCGTCCTGCGGGACGTCGAGGCGGGCGCCTTCGACGTGGACGCCTGGTCGTTCAACCGGATCGCGTCCGACCTCTGAATGGTCTCGAGCCAGTCGCGCAGGGCTTGGGCGTGCTCGTCCCATGACGGCAGATGGGGCGGGTAGCCTGGGCTGGCGGGGTCGCTCGGATCCCAAAGCCGGGAGACCTCGTCAGCCTCATTGACGAGGCGCTCTAGCGCGGCCAGCCACGCGAGGCGTTGCGCCCTCATCGCGGGGCATCCCAGGGCGGGACCTTCGACACGCGCCCCTCGTGGTCGACGTAGTACGTGGGCTCGCCCGAGAAGTCCTCCCGTCCGGCCTTCACGACGCGAAGCACCTCGCCAGCATCGAACGCCTTGAGCAGGCGTCCCTTGTTGACCGACCCGTACCCGACGAACCCATCGGGTGTGAGGTCGTAGTGGTTCCGCCACGTCTCGGCGAGGAGTCGCCCGTCAACGGACAGTGTGTTGATCTGGTACAGCATTCGGTCTCCCTCCCTCCGGGGCCTAGCCCCGCTGCGTGATGCGGCGCCGGGCAGTAGACATTGCGCCATCCGTCATCGGACCTCCCCAGAGGAGCACGACTACAAAATCGTGCTCCTCCCCGCACAGTCGGGGCATCCAGGCCGCGACTGCCTCTACGCCCGACGACGTGGTAGGCCCCGGGATCCGGCACGTCCTGGACGTGCCGTCATCGAGCTCGACGAGGAGCTCGACGATCCCATCACCGTAGTCCGTCAGCAGCACGCCGCTGACGGACTCGCCGGGGATTACGCCCCGCCACCAACCGGCCCCCCCGCCGTACGCGACGGCCACGGGGCCGAAGTGCGCTGTCTGCATTTGTCCTCCTAGCCCCGCTGCTTGATGCGGCGCCGGGCGAGCTCGCGCTGCGTAAGCCCGAGCCGCTCGGCATCCTTGTTGAGCTCCTCGCGCTCCTCCTTGGTGAGGTACACGAGGATGCTGGCGTCCAGCTTTTGCCGCTCGGGGTCCGGCTCCGGCCCCCGGGGCGGGCTGATGCGTTCGAAGCGGAGCGGTGCCGGCCCACGCTCGGGCCACCATGGGCGCTCGGCGCACCACCGCCGGACCTCCTCTGCCTGCTCGAGGCTGACCTCGATGTACGGGTCCTCGTTGTGGTCGAGCAGGTCGATGAGCGGTTGAGGCACGAGCGGGTCGTTGCCGCTCGCCTCCTTTTCTACCCGCTCCCATAGGTCTACTGCGTTAGGGTGGTCGTCGTTTGCCCAGATGCGGAATCGCACCGGCCGCTTCCTTCGCACTGTGTGTCTACCTCCACGAGCATTGTAGCGCGCCTTGGTTCAGCGGCTAGTCCTCATCATGTAACTGGTTGTCACGACTCGACGAGCAGGTGGTCCTGCACGTAGAACGCCACGTCCCACAGACCGTAGCGTTCCGCCAGGTCCAGGACCTCGAGCAGTTCGGCGTTGCTCAACGCCGACCAGAGGGGCTCGGCTCCCTCCTTTGCGATGTAGTAGTCCAGCTGCCCGATGATGCGGACGGCTTCGCTCGTGTCGAGCAGGAGCGCCCGGCTCAGGTCGAGCACGAGCTCGAGCGTGCTGTCCTGCCACGTCGCCGGCATGGAGCACACGACGCAGTAGGGCCGGCCGTTCCCGCCGATGGCGATGGCGTTGTCGTGGCAGTAGCTCACGGCTTCCCCTTTTCCTTGCTCCCCTTTTCGACGGCGACCTCTCCGTGCCCGGCCAGGTCGCAGAGCCACTGGACCTGCGAGATGGACTCGACCGCGTGCTCGCAGTGCAGATTGCGGATGTGCTCGATCGCCTCGCGCGCCTTCATGCCGGGGTTGTGTACCAGCATGAGCGCGGCAAGGGCCGTGCCGGTCCGGCCGTGTCCGCCGTAGCAGTTCACGATGACGTGCCCCTTGCCGACCAGCCCAGGTAGCTCGGCGAAGAACTCGCGCGTCACGGGCGGCGGTCCCATGTCGTCCCATGGGAGCTCGATGCGGGGGATGCCGACCAGATGGCGGGCGAGCGGGGCGTACTTGTCGGGAAACTGGCCCCCGGTCCGGTCGAACCTGCGGGCCGAACCGGCGCAGTCTACGATGAGCACAGCGTCCGTGGTGCGGGGGATGTCCTTGCCGGCGGCGCCGCCGAACGTGACGTCGCCGACCTCGACAACCGTGTCCCATCCCTCGTGGGTACACTGCGTGCCGTACCAGACGGTATGCTGCTTGCCGTCCTTGTCCGTGTAGGTGTAGCTCTGCCGGCCGCCGTAGCCGGTCGAGCCCGAGCCCGTGCCCGTGCCGCCGTACATCTTGGGCTTCTCGTCAGTGTCGTCGTCGGGCAGCACGTCGTTCAGAAACTCCTCCTTGCTGGAGTAACCCATGCTGCGCAGGTACTCCTGCCCCTTGCTGCGCAGGTACTCGTCCACGTTGGCGAACTCGGCGTCACCGAGTTCGTCGATGCCGTCGGACCAGTGACCGGTCTTGTCGATGTCCCGCTTGTAGTGCGTCATGTGCTGGTTGATCCTCGTCCTGCGGTGCCGATGCCGTGGCGCCATGGTTGGTCTCCGAACCCCGGACGACACGCGCCGGTCACCCATGAGCCGGGGCCGGCGCGTTGTCGAGACCGGTGATGTAGGTATCAGAGGCTGGAGAGGGCCTCCGCGACCTTGGCCGGGACCGTGCTCACGTCCTCGATGATCCAGTACAGGGTGCTGGACTTCGCGAGCGAGCGGGTCGCCTTGCGGGACTCGAGGCTGTTCAGCCAGGCCTGCGCCTCCTCGAAGGAGAGCGGCACGTCCGTCTTCTTGTACGCGCCGGGCACGCCGACCTGGACGTGCAGTTCGGACGTCTTCGGGCGGAAGACCGCCTGGATCCGGGACTCGGTGGTATCGGTGTACTTCACGTCACTCTCCTGCTGGTTGTCCGGCTGGTCGCCGGTGTTCACCGGCTCGTCGCCGGAATCGTCATCGTGGTACTGCTGCTCGTGCTGCTCGGGCGGGGACTCCATCTTGAGCCCGTGCTCCTTCGCATACTTGCAGCCGTACTCATGGTGGCATACGCCGCAATTGCAGGCGTCGCAGTAGGGGCACTCATCCGGCTTCTGGTCGTCGTCGCAGTCGCAAGAATCGCCGCAGCCTTTGCATGCGCCGCATTCGCCGCACGAATCGTGCGTGCCGTCGTAATTGTTCGCGTGAGCGACGTAGCCCGGGTTCGGATCCTCGAGGCGCTCGGCCTCGATGGCCGCCGGCCAGGCGCTGACCCCGACGGAGCCGACCTCCTCCCTCATCATGTTGGCGAGGGTGAGCGCCGCGTGCGCGGTGACCTCCGGGTTCCCGTTCGAGACCCCGTCGAAAATGGTCTGCGAGCCGAACTTGTTGAGCCACCACCCGTTGTTGTGCGCGAGGTTGATGGCCTTGTTCAGCGCCTTGAGGACCGTCTCGATCTTGCCGGTCCCCTTCTTGCCGGTCGGTCCGCACATGACCGAGCGGATAGCGTCCTCGATCTCGACGGCCGCGGCCAGGCACTTGGCCCAAGGCCCACCGCCGTAACCGTCCTTCCACTTGTCGTGCTTGAAGGAGTACAGCGCGCCGGCGACGAGCCGCCGGATCTCGGGGTCGAACACGGCGCCACGCACGAGCGCCTTGTCGTAGATGCTCTCGCGTCCCTGGTCCGCGAGCCCGCCGAAATTGTGGCGGAACTCGCCGATGCCGGCAGCGTAGCCGAGCCGGACGAACAGGACCGCCGCGCGACCGAGCGCCCGGCTGAGGTCGGGACCGGACCACGTCGCGCCGTGGTGGCACGCCATGACGATCGAACCCAGCGCCCGGCTGCGCTCGCTGTGGCGATCGAGGGACAGGAACGCACCCTCGATGCAGCCGCGGCGGAACTCGTCGCGGTCGATGACCGGCTTCGGATCCCCGGTCGGCTCGAGCACAGCGCCCACGGCGGGCGGCTCGGCGTCGAGGATGACGGGGATGGACGAGAGCCGGGCATGCACGG
Source organism: Salinarimonas sp. (assembly GCA_035628475.1). GTDB lineage: Bacteria > Pseudomonadota > Alphaproteobacteria > Rhizobiales > Beijerinckiaceae > Salinarimonas_A. The sequence continues at coordinate 4,015 of DASPJU010000846.1, forward strand.
CGTAGTGCGAGAGCATCGACCCGCCCGGCGACCAGACCACGGTACCCTCGGGCGCCTTGTGGATCGTCGCCTCCCATTCGAGGAGGTCACCCTCGGCGCGCAGCACCTGCGACACGACGGTCCGCTGCGGGATCCAGTTCCCCGTGCTCGAGCCGCTGGCGGCCGGGCCGCCCCGGACCTGCACGAACTTGGGCCAGAAACCCCGGTCGCTGTAGTCCCGATCCTCGTACACCATCTCGACGTACGCGCTGTCACCCTCGGCGAGCGCCGGCCGCGTCCACGTCAGGTCCACGCCGGAGAGCGGGATGTTGACGCAGTTCTTGCCGGACGTGGCGCCGTCGTGACCCGGGCCGATCGTGATGAGCCGGTCCGTCAGGATGGCGGACCAATCACACTGCATGAACGGCATCACGATGAGCTCTGCCTCCGGGTCCGCTTCCCGGGCCTCGGTCCAGAGGTGCCGCACCTCCTCGGAGGAGTAGACCATCCGGCTCTCTACGAACCCGTGGCGCGGGCGGACCGGGCAGGGTCGGGCGAACATGCCGCCGTGCCCGACCTTGACCGTGTCCAGCTGCTTCTCGTCCGTGATGACGACGGCCGGCAGACCGTACATCTGCGTGAGCAGCCGGACGCCTCGAGCTTTCTGCGTGCGCGGCTCGGCGGGAACGTAGACCTTGCCGGCGCTGATGAGCCGGTTGATCTCGGCCTTCGCCTCGTTGGGCATCCAGGTACCGCCGTTCCCGTTCGCGTCGAGCGAGTAGTAGCGACCGGGGTACTGGGCCTTTTCGTAGACGGAGAACTTGTTGCCGACCGTGTACTCCGGGCGGTAGCCGAGCGTGGTGGGCTGCGGGCGACGCAACGTCTTGAACGACCCGATGTAGCGGTCACACAGGAGGTGATCCCAGCCAGGCGTGGTGGGCTCGAAGACCGCGTAGTCCAGCACTTCGAACTCGAAGGCCGGCGGCGCCTCATCGACCGGCGCACCCGCTGCGGCGAGCGCGGCGGCGATACCCTCGGCGACCGCGGAATCCGGGTTGTAGTCGTACGGCGCGCCGGGTTCGTCGGCGAAATTGATATGCCCGGTGGAGCGGACGTAGCGGCTGCCGTTCAGCCGCTCGTAGGCCACGATGAGGTCGTCCTCCCTGATCGACCCCCAATTCTCCGTGACACGGAAGACCCCGACGAGACTGTGCAGCTCGCTCACGGGCGGGAGCGGCGGCTGGATGTCCAGCTTGAGCAGCGGCACGTAGTAACCAGCGTAGACGGGCTGTGCAGACATCGAATCACCCGCACTGGACGCCGGCCGCGTGGGCCAGCGAGTGAATGACCGTGTGAATCGTGGTCCAGTTCTGCACCACGACAGCCAGCGTGTGCTGGCAGTAGTCTCCGAGGATCCTCATGGTCTCACCTCCTCTTTGCGCGGTCGACCCGCACGCACTGGTCGCAATAGCGCGACCGCGTGACATGCAGAGACGTCGCCGCATTCACAAACTGCGTTGAGAGTTCGCCGCACAACGTTGACCCGGGCACCTTGCCGGCGACGTGGATGACGTCGGACCAGGGATAGAGCCGAATGAACATGCGGCCTCCGTTTCACACAAGCACTGTATCCTACCGCAGTGCGCAGGCACGTCAGAGGATGTCACGACCCGTCGCTAACTATCGGGCAGCGCGTGGTAGGTAGCGCCGCATCCGTAGCAGAGGAACACGACGTAAGCGCCGGCATCCGCGTGATAGCGAAGGCGCTCGGCACAACGAACGCAGTACATGGCCGGCTACTCCTCGGCCACGTCGTAGACCTTGGACGCGCCGTCGATCACGTCGGCGAACGTGACGCCGACGGCACGGGCCAGGCGCAGGTAGAACGCCAGCCCGGAGGCCGCGACCTCCTGCGCGTTGGCGCCCGTGTGCATGGCGACCAGGACCGAGGCCCGATCGTGGGCGTCGAGGAGCCGATCCGCCATGGCCTCGAGCTCTGCGCGCTGTTCTTTCGTCAGGTTTTCCATGGTCGTCACTCCTGGTTGGAACCGTTGGCTTTGGCGAGGGCTTCGCGAAGTTCCGCCACCGCGTCCAGGTCCATGCCCGGGTACCAGTCGGGGTGGCGCGGGTCGCGCGAGATGAGGAGGCGCTCCGCTGCCCGCACGAGATCCTCGTGCGCGTTCACCGCTCGCGCGATAATGTCGGCGTTGGCGAGCTTCTCGGCATACGGTAGCGTTCGGTCCACGTTCGCCGACGCAACGTGGAACGTGATCGCGTCGACACGATCACGATCCGTCAATCGCGCCGTCGTGGGGATCGGCAGCCACGCGTAGAGGTCGGTCGGGTTCTCCGTACCGATGTGCCACGGCGTCGGAGTATGCTTGCGGTCGGTCGGCATAGCGCCTACTCCTCGCCGTCGGGGTTGGCGGCCTCTCTCCCGATGAGAAGCACGTACGCCTCGTAAACGTCCTGCATGAGCGCGTAGGCGGCGAGCTTGCAAACGATCTCGTCGTAGCTGTTCGCCTCGATCGAGCCGCCCATCTGGTCGAAGTACGCATCCTCGTTGTCGGAATGGACGAGCGCCCGCGCCGCAGCGTGCGTGTAGATCGTCCACCAATTCCCGTCCGTCACTTCGAAGATGGAATCCCACATATCATCGCCGCTGCGGACGCGGTCCCGAACCTCGGAGGCCAGCGCCTCGACGGTTTCCCGATACGCTCGATAGCTCGTGTCGTCGCTCATGTTCCGTGGCCTCCGCTTGTGTGACTAGTGTATCCCCGCTTTGTGGTGCGGCTAGTCACAGTTTGTCACTACCTCCCGCCGGCGTTGCGCCACCACGAACGGGCGCTCAGCGTGTAGGTGCCGCAACCCGTGGGGTTGCACCCGGCGAGCGCGTACGAGCGCGCCTCTTCGATGCGCACGGCCTCGACGCGCGCGCGTTCGGCGGCTCGCGCCTCCGCTTCCGCACGACGGACGGCCGCGGCGGTCTCCCGCTCCATGCGGACGGCCGCACGTGCGGCGATGTCCAGGATGCGGGCGCGGTCCGCTTCCGGATCGGCGCGATCCCATGCGGAGAGGATGCCGTTGGAGCGGCGGACCGTGACGCGCTTCTCGCTCGCGGGCTTGACGGTCTCGAGCTGTACGGCGGTCGGTTCCGGCCGACGCTTCCGGCCGGACGGCGCCTCAGGTTCCGAGGTCGACCGCTTCCGACGTTCCGGTTTCTGGTTGGCGCGGTCCGCTTGCTCCTGCGCCACCATCGCCCGCTGGAAATCGAGCGGGTTAAAGGTCGGGCCGGACGTGCGGACCGTGGCGCCCGATTCCCCATGTGTTTCGCGCACGGTATCGGACGGCGCGACCCTCACCGGGGCGAGGATGAGCGAACGGCCGGTATCGGCGGTCCGCTCCCGGATGCACCCGGGATCCTGGCAGCGGACACGGATGCGTCCGTGCTGGCAGCGTACGAGCATGTGGCCTCCCAGAAGAATCGCGAATAAAACTAGGGCGGGGTATGTACCCGCCGGAGAAAAGCCCCGGCGGGTACGTGGTGCCCTTCGAAGATCCCGTGTCCAGGTTTGTGCTCGGCGTTTACCTCCTTTCTTACTGTATCCGCGGTTTGTTCCGCGGCTCGTCAAGGTTTGTCAACGCAACGCAACGCAACGCAACGCTACAGGTAGTCCTGATAGAGCGAGCGGATCGCGAGCAACCCGCTGGCGGTCGCAAGCGCGATGGTGCAGAGCAGCGCGATCGTACCGATGTCGTACATGGTGAGCTCCCGTTGCGCCTGGTTTTGGCGTGGCGCACACTGCAACCGGCTACCTCGAGGGAGGTAGGCGGCTGCCGTGTACGTCGCGCGCTAGCCGATGGTGCCGTCACTCCACAGAATCCGCCCGTCTCGGGTCCGGCCGGTCTCGTAGCGGATGGGCATGACCTCGGCGGCCGTGGCGTAGCCCATGCGGGTCATGACCTCCTCCCCATCGTTGATGACGACCAGCCGATCCGGTTCGATGTCCATGCTCCGATTCATGTTCGTTGCCTCCCTCTGTCTACACACACTCTGTATCCACTAGCCGACCATCGGCTAGCGGATCCTTGTCACGAATTGTCAGGCTCCCAAGCGGCGCCGTAGACATGCACGCGGCCGTCATCTCCGAGGTAGAGATCGAGCGAGCCGAACGCGCGCGCAGCTTCCGTCAAGGCGCGGCCGATGCGCGCGCCCTCCTGATCCCCGTAGTACCGATCCCAGAACCCAGCCCCGTGGCGGTTCCTGGTCAGCCAGAAGTCATGCGCGAGACGTTCTGCCGTCCAGTGATCGGACCAGTCGATCCCCAGGCTGTCGACGTAGTCCACGAATTCGTGTAGCTCGCGGACCAGTGCATCGCGCGAGACCGGATCGAGGTCGTAGCTGTCGAGCGGCTCGCCGCTGTCGTCGGTCGACGACCAGAGCGCGCAGTCCAGGTAGGCCCGGATCATCGCTTCGGTTGCAGGCATGTTCGTTTCCCTCCGTTCACATTCACACTGTAGTCCGACGCTATCCGAGATGTTGTCACGAATTGTCACACTTGAGGACGACGAACTCGTGACGGTAGCCGGCAAGATGGGAACCGCAGCAGTCGCACCCCGACCGCGAGAATTCCTCTTCGCCGTCCGTCAGCACGATGAAGGGGGCGCGATCACCCCATTCCCTGGCGACCAGATCCGGAAGGTCTTCCCGATCCTCCGGGACATCGCCGTTCGCGATGTACATCGTGCAGTCCACGCAACACCAGAGATCATCGTACGCGATCCGCATGTAGCCTCCTGACACGTCGGCCCCGCACTGACCTCGAGGTCAGGCAGGGTACGGCGGCCGGACGTGGGTTGCGCGGTCACATGCGCATGTGGAACGCGAGGATCTCTCCGTTCCCATCGACCTCCACGTTCGCGCCGATCCCGTCGATGTAGCCCGCGATAAACGCAAGCTGAGCAGCGTCGCCGTCCGTGTAGCCGACATCGCGGGCCGCTTCCAGCGCACCCAGGAACCGGGAACCCACGCGCAACGCGCGGCCCTCCGCAACTCCATCGTTGTACGCACTGGCGATCTTGCGAGCGGTATCGGCGTCCATGTCGTACCTCCGTTGTACATACTCAGTATACACGATGCGGGAGACTGCCTAGTGGGGAGTTTGTCACGAATTGTCACGGCGGGGATAGGGTCCGGCCGGAGGTTTGGAAGGGTGCGCGCGGTTACCGGCGTTGGGGGCGCGGTTTCCGGTGGGTGCGAGTGAGTAGCGGATGGGTAGAAAATGGGTAAGGGCAGGATGGAGGCCGATAGTCTCCCCTAGTACTCGACCCAAATACTCATCTACTCATGGGGGAGAAACTCTCCCTCCCCTATGTCAATCACTTGATTGGATCCGCCCGCGTGGTCTGGCCGAAATTTCTGGGCGTGAAGTTTAGGACGAAAAATGGGTAAATGGGTAATAAACGTGCGAGGATCCGCATCCCGACGATATTACCGATCTTCTACCCATCCTTTACCGACATTACCGATCCGGTAGAACCTGCACAATTCCCGATCGCACCCGGAGACGGTACCGGGGAGGGAGGCGCAGGGACGGATCGCACGCGTCATACATGCAATGTAACCCGTTTCGGGCTACGGGTCGATGCCGTGTACGAACATCGCCCCACGGCTAGCCGCGCAGGTACACGTAGAGACGGTGCGGCGGGCGGATGTACACGATGGGCGTGTAGTCCCATGCGCCATCCGCGAGGATGACGCCCGTATCGGTGCAAACGAGCATGGTAGCCTCCGTGTCAGGATGCGTACCCGCGATCGGGTCGCGGGCACGAAACCGAACCCGGACGGCTACGGCTCGCCGACGATCGCGTAGACCTCCGCCTTCACGTCGATCGTCTCGCCCGACGTCCACGCTTCGAAGATCTCGGAGATCTGATCCGAAGCTGCCTGAACCTCCAACGCGAACCCGATCGCCCGATCGCGATCGTCCCCGTCGTACTGCGCGATCGGGTAGTACGCATCCTCGGATGCGGTCGCGATCCGAACCGAGACCTTGTCCTGTCCCTTGGGATCCGTGTAGGCGTGAAAGATGATGAGGTAGGGAGAATCGAACATCTCCCAGATGAGATCTCCGTAGCCGAACGGACGCTTCATGATGGCCTCCCATGTCAGGATGCGTACCCCCGGGCGAGCCGAGGGCACGGAACCGGACGCGGACGGCTACCGGCCGATCGGTCGGGTAGACCAGGAAGGCGCGCGCGTGTAGAACTCTTCCTCGATCCAGATCATGACCCAGATAAAGGAATCCTGCGAGGTGTCGTCCACGTTGTCGAACACTCCGAAGTCCGTGCAGATCAGGATCATGACTACCTCCTACGAAGACAGTGTATCCGTGGTTGTGGTGGATGTCTACAGCGCAAACCGGAGGGTCTGCCCGTACGACCAGAGGTAGAAGACCGGGACGTACGCGAGGTACTCAGGCTGCCCGTAGTGCGCCAGATGGGGGCGATCGATCCATCCATCCTGAGACTGGTACCACCCATCCAGTGGCTCACGGGAGCGCGTGACGTGAGGGAGATCCGAGAACGGGTTCAGCATGACTACCTCCTACACACATCATGTATCCACACCCAGGCGAACGTCAACCCCTTTTTTCGCTACTGAACGGACGCGCAGGGGAACGGACGCGCAGTACTGAACCCGCGGTCAGCACTGAACGCGCGTACAGGTAGACCGGGCTCGAGCAGGAGGGGGAGGGGCATCCCGGCAAGCCGGCGGCCTGGTCCTTTGTTCCACTGGAGTCTCATATGCGCCGAGATCATTTCGCCTTGACGCACACACATACATCGGATACACACTGCTCAGGAGGTGAACCCATGCACCCAGCCGATCGGCTCGCCCTCACCATCTGGGCGTTCAGCTTCATCGCCACCCTCTGGGCCATCTGCTTCGCCATCAACGACGTCGCCGACTCCCTCGAC
>DASPJU010000847.1:0-3506 GCA_035628475.1 Salinarimonas sp.
GCCGCCGTTGTCGGAAAGCCCGGTGTCGAACTTGTAGGTCTTGCCGTCGCTCGCCCCAAAATAGGCCGTGTCGCCGATCATGCCCCAGCAGATGGCGTTGATGCCGGTCCACGGTGCCGCTGCCTTGGAGAGCGTGTTGAACGCGAACTGCTTGGCCGTCGTCGACGTGATCGGCGCGTTGAAAATCGCCATGTTCTTCTTCGGGTAGATGAACGGCTGCCAGCCGTACACCGTGCCGTAGGAGCGAATTGCCGCCGACACCTCGGAGTCGATCTCATCCGAAATCGCCACCGCCCGCGCCTGCGCTGCATCCACTGGAAGGATGGTCGAGAGCGGCACGAACCCAGTCTGCGTGATCAGGATGGCATCGGAGCCGAACTTGGTGAAGAAGCGCCGACCGATCGGTCGGCCGATGCGGAACACGCCCACCAACTCCCATGTCGCGGCAGCCGAGGGGTCAATCCCCGAATAGACCGCAACCTCACCTTCGGAGGTGACGAAGCACGCAACGTCGTCGGAGCCAGAGCCGCCATCGCGGGTCCAGGTGACCAGGCCCATGAGGTAGCCGCCGAGCTTGAACACGCCGTACAGCGGGAACTCGGTAAATGCCCCGGTGATGGCGTTCGCCGCGCCATACCACGCCGAGAGGGAGTTGACCTCACCGATCCACAGCCGGCGCTGATGCGTGTTGCACCAGATGACGTTCGCGACCGTGGGGCCGGTCAGTGTCGTATCCGCCCAGCTCGAGCCGTCATAGGTCTTCGGCGTATCGGCGCCATTGCAGATGAACAGGAACTGCCCGCCCGAGGTGCCGATGTTCACATGCTGGAACCTGGCATTCGTCCGGCTTGCGACCACTGCGGCACCGACAGCGCCAGAGCCGGTCACGTTGTAGATGTTGGCTCCCGCAGCGCCGAACAGCACGCCGGTTCCCGACCGGGGGGTGTAGTCGATCAGGCTCTCGACCGAAGCCCCCAGGCCCGTCGCATGCACGGTGAAGCCGGGCCGGATCGAAACCTCGTTCGTCTCGGGAAAGCCATTGGTCAACCGAACCGCGTACTCCGGCCCCATCTCCGCCAGGCTGCGCTTCGTGCTCATGCCCTTGATCGGGGGCGGCAGGAAGCGCGGGCGGGCGGCTGCCCGTCTTACGGCGACCATGAGCCTTCGGGAACCACGATGCCGGGGCCTGGACGACGGCCCGTGTGCGCCATGTTGAGCGTGCGCTTCGGACTCTCCAACCGCAGAGCCGTCTGGACCTGCGCCTCATACTCGGCGAAGTCATCCGCCCACGGCATGCCCTCGCCCTTCTTGTAGCGCCAGATGATGCCGAGGGTGAACAGCTCCTCATCCAGCCGGGCGGTATCGGTGTCCGCCGTCCACGCTGCCTGCGCAGTACCGGCAGCGGAGGCGCAGAACTTGGTGGAGATGTACTCGTAACGGAAGCTGTCCCCCGCCGTGGGGACCGGGCTGATGTAGAAGATGTTGCCCCGGTAGCTGAAGGTCTCGTTGATGACGGAGCCGGTCGTTGCCTTCAGCGCCTGCCAGTCTCGCGGGGCCAGCGGCCCGTTGAACATCCGCTTCCGGGTGCGGTTCCAGAAGGTCTCATTGCAGAAGTGGTCCAGGTCGGACGGGACCATGGTCGAGGTCTGCGCCTCGGTCGCAACCGCCGTGAAGCTCTGCTCCGAACGCAGCTGCTGCCAGTCGCCCCGGCGCCGAAGCTGCCGGCCTTCCTTGTTGGCATAGCGCAGCAGCTTCCGCACCTCCGCCGCCGCGTTGCCGATCACGGTGGAAGGACGGACGATGCCGAGCTCGTCGGCAGCGTCTTGCGCCAACGAGAGCAGAGTCATGCGGCTTCAGCCTTTCGGCCCCGGCGCGGCGTTTCCGGCTGCTCCGCGCTCAGCTGGTTCACCGTGCGGGTCAGCTCCTGCACCTGGGCGACCAGCGCCTTGATCTGCTCGTCCTTCTGCGCCGCGTCCTCGATCAGCTGCGCTTGCGGGCGGGAAGCCAGGAACTGCTGCGCGCGGGTCTTCAGCGCGACGCCGCCGGAACCATACGCCTGCAGGGCGTTGCCGGTCATCTCGGCCACATGCTCGACGGTGAGCAGCCCAAGCAGTCGCAGCTTCTCCACCTGGGCCTTGTTCACGCCAGACCACGCGGAGAGCGCCATGCCATCGGCGGGCTCGGCCTGGCCGGAGCGCCACCGCTCGTAGGGCCGTTCGATGGCCTCCCACAGTATCGGCTCGTGCTTCTTGATGCGGGCGACCTTCTGGATGTTCTCGGACTTGTTGTCGCCCCGAGGCCGCCAGCGCACCTTGTGGACCTCGACGGCCGTGCCGGGGATCTTCGCGCCCTTGGCGTCGCGCTCCTCCTCAAAGTCCACGAAGAACTCCAGGATCGTAATTGACGGCTTGTCGCCGCGCAGTGCGTTGGGATTCGGAATGCTCACGTCATCTTCTCCAGGTAGGGAAGCCAGTCGTTTTCATGGGGCTTGGGTTGACCGTGGTAGCAGCACACCCGCGCGCCCTCGGGCAGGCGGCCTTGGCATTGCGTCTTCAAGCCGACGATCTGGCCGGGGAACAGCTTCTGCAGCATGGGCGCCTGTGGCTTCATGAACCTGATCCACATCTGGTCGCCCTGTCGCATCTCGGGTCTGCCTGCGTCGTCCCAGGCTTGCCAGATGTGGTGGTACTTGCCGGCCTCCCACAGCATCACCCCGCTTGCGTGCTGCCATGGGAAGTGGAAGTCCGACAGCATCGCCAGCGGACCTCGGTAGGCGGCCATGTCGTCAAGCGAGCCGGTGATGATGGTGTCGAGGTCGAAGAAGATCACTCGTTCGCCATCCGGCAACATGCCGTCACGGAACAGCGCGATTTTCCCCCACCACCCGGTCACGCCCTCGGGAATGTCGGCCTCGGTGAACACCCGGAAGGTGTGCGACGCCTTCAGGTGCTTCTCGACGCCGGCACGGAGGCGATAGACGTACTCATCGCCTCGCGAGAGATAGTTGCCGTGGTTCAGACAAACGACGCTAAGGCTGGCCATTTGCGCGCGAAAATCTCACGGTTGCGGGTGAAGCCTTCGGCCGGCCATTTGATGCGAGCCCCCGCCTTGGGATGCTCGACCTTCAGGTCATCGCGGATGACGCACTGAGCCCCGGCATGAAACAGCCGCCAGGCAAAGTCGTTGTCGTCATAACCGGCGCCGTCGCGGTAGTCCTCGTCAAACCCCCCCGCCCGCTCCCACAGCGACTTGTTGAGCATGCCGAGGAAGTGCAGGCCGAAGCCGTTCGGAATGGGCGTCTCGTAGCTGCATTGTGTGCTGTGGCAGTGCCACTTGTCCTGCTCGCGGCAATAGGCGGAGGCGAGCACGTAGCCGTTTTCTCCGAGGCGTTTCAACTCGGCCAGCATCTCGTGCAGGACCGGCTTGTGGTGGATCATCTCGGGGTTGGTCACTACGAACACATCGCCCTGTGCATGCTTGGCAGCGATGTTGAACGGCACCACCGG
>DASPJU010000848.1:0-7148 GCA_035628475.1 Salinarimonas sp.
GGACGCTTCGCCAACCGCATCCGCGGCGGGCGCTTCACCTTGGACGGGGCGAGCTACGAGCTGCCGCGCAACGAGAACGGCGTCACCTCCCTGCACGGCGGCGGACGGGGCTTCGGCAAGCGGCCCTGGCGCATCGTCGACCACGACGCGACCTCCGTCGCCCTGCGGCTGATCTCCCCCGACGGCGACGCGGGCTATCCGGGGACGGTGGACGCCACGTGCGTCTATCGCCTCCGCGCGGACGCGCTGCGGGTCGAGCTGTCGGCCACGACCGACCAGGCGACGCCCCTCAACCTCGCCCACCATTCCTACTTCAACCTTGACGGCGCTCCCACGATCCTCGACCACGAGCTCACGGTCGCGGCCGAGACATTCACGCCGGTGGACGAGGCGAACCTGCCCACGGGAGAGATTCGCCCCGTGGCCGGCACCGCCTTCGACTTCCGGCAGGCCCGGCCCGTCCGCCTCGTGGAGGGTGGCGCGCGCCGCCGCTACGATCACAATTGGGTGCTCGACCGCTCGCGCCTCGACCCATCAGGCGCCGACGCACCGCTCGCCTTCGCGGGAAGCCTGCGCGCGCCGGGCGGCGGTCTGTCCATGGAGGTCTGGACCACCGAGCCCGGGCTGCAGGTCTATGACGGCTTCAAGCTGGATCTGCCGGTCCCCGGCCTCGATCGCCGGCGCTACGGGCCCTGCGCGGGCCTGTGCCTGGAACCCCAGCGCTTTCCCGACAGCCCCAACCAGCCGCATTTCCCCGACAGCATCCTGCGTCCGGGCGAGATCTATCGCCAGGTCACCGAATATCGCCTCGTACGGGATCAGGGGTTCGCTGGATCGGCGTAGTAAGCAATCGTCCGGGCGAGCCCGTCGCGGAGCGACGTCGCCGGCAGGCCCGGGAAGACGTCGCGCAAGTCGCCCTCCGGAATGTCCGGCGTGAAGGGAAGCTCCGGACCGTCCACGTCGATTCGGGCGCCGGGCATCAGGTCGCGGATCGCGCGGGCCACGTCCTCGGCCGAGGCGGCGGTGCCTGAAAGGTTGTAGACGCCCGCGCCCGCCGGCGGGCGCTCGAGCGCACGCTCGTAGGCTGCGGCGACGTCGTCCGCGAAGACCAGGCCCGCCACGCCCCGGTACGGGATCGTGTAGGCCTGCCCGCGGGCGGCGGCGCGGCAGGCGAGCGTCGGGCCGGCGGTGAGCCCCGTCGTGCGGCCCGGGCCGTAGACCACGTAGGGCCGGAAGCCGACGCTCGCGAGCCCGCGATCCTCGTGGTAGGCGCGGGCGCTGCCCTCGCAGGCGAGCTTGAAGGCTCCGTAATGGGTGCCGGGATGGGGGACACGCCCGTCCTCGGGGCCGAACACCGCGGCGCTGCTGGTGTAGACGACGCGCTCGATGCCGTGCCGGCAAGCCGCCTCGAAGACGTGGAGCGTGCCGATCAGGTTCACGCTCGCGCCGAGCAGCGGGTCCGCCCGGCAGGCGGGCGTCAGGATGCCGGCGAGATGAACGATGCCCCCGCATCCGGCAGCGGCGTCCGCGACGGCGGGTCCGTCCGCGATGTCGCCGACGCGCCACTCGGCCGAGGCCGCGATCTCGGGACCGGCGATGGCGGACACGACGGAGCGGTCCTCGATCCGATCGAGGATGCGCAGCTCCAAGCCGCGGGCGCCGAGCCGGCGCGCCACCCAGGCGCCCAGGAACCCGTTCCCGCCCGTGATCAGGATCGGTCCGCGCATGAGACGCTCCTCGCGGACCGGAACGGCCGCGCCCTGCGGGAGGGGCGAAAGATGTCGCATGGGCGGGTGCATGGGGCAAGGCGCGGGCGGTCCCGTTAAGGCCCCGCTAACCCTGATCGGGGAGCTTCGCCACCCCAACAGGAGGCCATCATGTCCGACGACATCAGCGCGATTTCCGGCAACCGCGTGCGCTCTTTCGTGGAGCGCGTCGAGCAGCTCGAGCGCGAGATCGCCGAGCTGACCGAGCAGAAGAAGGAGGTCTTCGCCGAGGCCAAAGGCGAGGGCTTCGACGTGAAGATCCTCAAGGAGATCATCAAGCTGCGCAAGCAGGACCAGGAGGAGCGCGACGAGCACGAAACCCTGCTCGACGTGTACATGCGCGCCATGGAGGGCGCCGAAGCCGCTCCGGTCGCGAAGGCCGCCTGACCGACGGCGGCGGGACACGCGTCCCGCCGCCCCCTACCTCGCCTCCCGCGTCGCGGCGGCCGCTTCCCGGATCACGCTCCAGGCCTGCTCGACATGCTCGCGGGCCGTCGTGGTCTGGCCGACCTGGAAGCGGATCACGAAACGACCCTCGTGCTGGGTTTGCGTGAGGTAGATGCGCCCGTCCGCGTTGATCCGCTCGACGAGGCGCGCGTTCAGGGCGTCGAGGTCGACCGCGCCGGGCGGGGCATATCGAAAGCTGAAGAGCGAGAGCATCGGCCGGGTCACGAGCTCGAAGTCCGGATGTGCCTCGATCCAGCCCGCGATCTCCTCGGCCAGCGCCACATGGGCCCGGATCATGTCGCGCAGGCGCTCGACGCCGTAGGCGCGGATCACGAACCAGAGCTTCAGCGCGCGGAAGCGCCGTCCCAGCGGCACCGACCAGTCGCTGTAGTCGATGACTGCGTCCGCGCCCAGCGTGCGCAGGTAGGCGGGCTTGAGGCTCAGGGCGTCGGTCAGGGCCTTAGGCTCGCGCACGAAATGAGCCGACAGGTCGAAATTCGTGAAGAGCCACTTGTGAGGGTTGAGCACGAAGCTGTCGGCGAGCTCGGCGCCCCGCATGAGGTGGCGGAACTCGGGGCAGATCATGGCGCTGCCGGCCCAGGCGGCGTCCACGTGGAGATAGAGGCCCTCCTCCCGCGCGACGCCCGCGACCGCCTCGATGTCGTCGCACGCGCCCACGCTGGTGCCGCCCAGGCAGGCCACGATGGCGGCGGGCAGGCGCCCCGCCGCGCGGTCGGCCGCGACGGCCTCCCGCAGCGCCGCGACGTCCATGGCGAAGCGCTCGCCCCGGACCGGCACGCGCACGAGATTCGCGTCACCGATCCCGGAGATCCGCGCGGCCTTGTCGATGGAGGAATGGGCATGGGCCGAGCAATAGACCCGCACGGGGGGATGCGCGGCGAGCCCGTCGCGGTTGCCCCCACCCGCGAGAGCGCGCTCCCGGGCGGCCAGGAGCGCCGCAAGCGTCGCGCTCGACGCCGAGTCCTGGATCACCCCCTGGAACGCGTCGGGGAGCCCGATCATCCCGCGCAGCCAATCGAGCACCCGCGTCTCGAGCTCCGTCGCCGCCGGGGAGGTCTGCCAGAGCATGCACTGGGCCGCGATGGCCGCGGTCACGGCCTCCGCGACGACCGAGGGCGGGCTCGCATTCGCCGGGAAATAGGCGAAGAAGCGCGGATGCTGCCAGTGCGTCATGCCAGGCACGATCACCCGATCGAGGTCGGCGAAGATCGCCTCCATGGGCTCGGGTCCGGCCGGAGGCTCTCCAGGCAGCTGGCGCAGGATGTCGCCCGGGCGCACGGGCGGGCGCACGGGCCGCGCCTCGATGCCGGCCATGTAATCGGCGGACCAATCGGCGGCGCGGTGCGCCCAGCGGCGAAACCAGTCCTGATCCATCGGATCTCCGGGGGTAGGGACAGCGGGCCTCAGCGCGCCGCGCCGCGTCCCCCCTCGAGCGGGATGACGTTGTCGGGCTGCCGATCGAGGGCCTCCCGGAGCTTACGGGCGAGCTCATCGTCCCGGAAGGGCTTTTGCACGATCTGCTGCTCGCTCGCCTGGCCCACATCGATGAGCTCCGCCATGTCGGCGAACCCCGTGACGAACAGGATCGCGAGCCCCGGCCTGCGCCGGCGCGCCTCGCGGGCCACCTCCGCCCCGTTCATGCCCGGCATTGCGAAGTCGACCACGAGGGCGTCGAACCGGCGCTCGCCGTCCAGCACCGCGAGCGCCTGCGGACCCGATCCGGCCTCGACCACGCCATAGCCCAGATCGTGCAGCGTCGCGGCGGTGATCTCCCGCACGGCTGCGTCGTCGTCGACGACGAGGACCACGGGGTCAATCCGGGCCGGATGGCGGCTCTCGAAGCCGACGCGCCCGACCGTCTCGTCGACCGGGCTGGTGCGGGCCTTAGGGAGATAGACCTTGACGGAGGTGCCCTCGCCGACCGCCGTGTCGATGCGCACCCCGCCGCCGGACTGCTGCGCGAAACCGTAGACCTGGGCCAGCCCGAGCCCCGACCCCTTGCCGACCGCCTTCGTGGTGAAGAACGGTTCGAAGACGCGCTCCAGGACCTCGGGTGGGATGCCGGTTCCGGTATCGGTGACCGAGATCATCACGTATTCGCCGCGCTCGGGCTCGCCCGGACGCCTGGGGGCGCTCCGCACCCGCACGTTCGCGGTCTCCACGGCGAGCGAGCCGCCGACCTGCATGGCGTCGCGGGCGTTGATCGCGAGGTTCAGGATCACGAGCTCGATGTGGGTCGGATCCACCATGGCGGGCCACAGCCCCGACTGGAGGTAGGTCTCGATGCGGATGCTGCCGCCGATGGAGCTCTGCAGGAGATCGCGCATGGACGCGACCGTCTCGTTGAGGTCGACGGGCTTGGGCTCGAGGCGCTGGCGGCGGGAGAAGGCGAGCAGCTGGCCCGTGAGCGAGGCGCCCCGCTCGGCCGCCGCCCGCATCATCGCGAGGCGTCGGCGGGTGGCCGGATCGGTCGCGCCGCGCTCCAGGAAGCCGACATTGCCCAGGATGACGGTGAGCAGGTTGTTGAAATCGTGCGCGACCCCGGAGGTCAGCTGACCGACGGCCTCGAGGCGCTGCGCGACGCGCAGGGCGGCTTGCGCCTTCTCGCGCTCGGCGACCTCCCGGCGCAGGGCCTCGACCGCGAGGGCGAGATCGCGGGTGCGCGCCTCGACCCGCCGCTCCAGGGTCTCGTTCAGCTCGCTCAGGGTCCTGCGGGCGAGTTCGCGCTCGGCATGGGCCCGCGCCTCCTTGAGGGCGCGCAGGATCGTGCGGGGCAGCCGGTCGAGCCGCTGCTTCGTCACGTAGTCCGTGGCGCCACCCTTGAGCGCCTCGACCGCGATGTCCTCGCCCAACATGCCGGAGACGAAGACGAACGGGATCTCTGGCCGGATCTCCCTCGCCATGGCCAAGGCGGCGAGCCCGTCGAAGGAGGGCAGCACGTAGTCGGCGAGGATGAGGTCGTGGATCCCCGACCGCAGTGCCGCGAGGAACGCCTCGCGGGTGATCACGCGGTCGAGTTCGTGCGCGAGCCCGGCGCCCGCGACGTGAGCGCCCACCAGCTCCGCGTCGAGATCGCTGTCTTCGAGCAGAAGGATGCGCAAGGGAGCGTCCGGGAAGTCGTCGTCGAGCATGCCGGGCCCCTTCAGGTGTTCTTCGGCCAGCCGGCGGCGCGCGGCGGTGGTTCGTTCAGAACGGCCCAGAACACGCCGAGATCCTGGATGGCGCTGAAGAATTCCTTGAAGCCGACGGGCTTCACCACGAAGGCGTTCACGCCGAGCTGGTAGGAGCGCACCAGGTCGCTCTCCTCCCGCGACGAGGTCAGCATCACGACGGGCAGCGCCCGGGTCTCCGGATCGCCCTTGATCTTGGCCAGCACCTCGAGCCCGTCGACCTTGGGCAGCTTGATGTCGAGGAGCACCACCGCCGGGTCGCGTCCGTCCCGCGCCTCGAAGGAGCCGCGTCGATACAGGAAGTCGAGGGCCTCGGCGCCGTCGCGGCACACCACGATCTCGTTGGCGAGCTGGCTCTGCTCCAGGGCCGCGAGGGTGAGCTCGAGGTCCTTGGGGTTGTCCTCCACGAGGAGGATCGGCTTGAGATCGGTCATGGTCGGGTGCCCCCCCGGCGGTTTGGCAAGGTAAAGTGGAAGGCCGCCCCGCGGTCGATCGCTCCCTCGGCCCAGGTCCGCCCTCCGTGGCGCTCGACGATCCGGCGCACGTTGGCGAGGCCGATCCCGGTGCCCTCGAACTCCTCGACGCGGTGCAGCCGCTGGAAGACCCCGAACAGCTTGCCGACATAGGCCATGTCGAAGCCGACGCCGTTGTCGCGCACCACGAAGGTGGTCTCGCCCGGATCCTGGCGCGCCTCGACCGCGATGACGGATTCGTCGCGCCCGCGCGTGTACTTCACGGCGTTGGAGAGCAGGTTCTCGATCACGAGGCGCATCATCACCGGATCCGCATGGACCCGCGGCAGGGGACCGACCTCCCATCGGATCGCCCGGCGCGGCTCGACCTCCCGCTCGAGGCGGCGACGCACCTCGGCCACGAGGGCGTTCATGTCGATGTCGACGCGCTTGAGGGCGTTGCGCCCCATCTGCGCGAAGGCGAGCAGGCTGTCCACGAGGGTGCCGGCCGCGAAGGCGGACTCGATGATGGTGTCGACGTAGCGCCGCCCCTTGTCGGTGAGGCGGTCGCCCTCCTGGGCCCGCAGCAGCTCGGAATAGCCCACGATGTGCCGGAAGGGGGCGCGCAGGTCGTGGCTCACGGAATAGGAGAAGGCCTCGAGCTCCTTGTTGGAGCGCTGGAGCTCCTCCGAGATCGCGGCCAGCTCCTCGGCCCGGCGCAGCACGATGCCGAGCACCGCGTTGCGCAGGTCCTTGGCGGCCGCGATCTCTGCGGCCGCCCACGGCGCCGAGCGCCCGCGCACCGTCTCCTTCCAGATCTCGAAGGAGCGGCGCGGATGCAGGCGGGCCGGGCCGCCGGCCGGGTCCGGCGTCGCGGGCTTGCTGGGGTCCCCGCCCCAGCGCACGGTGCGCACGACCTCGGGCCGGAACCACAGGAGGTGGCTGACATGGCGCCCCGAGATCGAGATCGCGAGGAGCCCGCTGGCGCGGTCCGCGAAGCCCTCGGCCGGCGGGTAGTCGCGCGCCAGCGCGTCGGTCGCGTAGACCTCGTCGGCCGGGCGCCGCTCGGCGAGCCAGCGATGCAGCCCCTGCACCTCGTCCTCCGCGGGCGTGTCGCCCACGAGGCGGCATTCGTCGCCGACCACGAAGGCCGCTCCGCCCGCCCGCGCCAGGGCCAGGACGTCCTCGGGGTCGCGCATGAGACCGTCGGTGAAGCGCTCCTCCTCGGCCATGCGCCCGAGGAGGCGCGTCTGGATGACGCCGAGGCGGATGCGGTGCTCGGCCTGGGCCGC
>DASPJU010000849.1:0-3161 GCA_035628475.1 Salinarimonas sp.
TGATCCTGCTCACCTTCACGATCAACGCAGGCCTCGCCGTGATCGCCTCCGTGCTGGTCTCGCCCCTCTACCTCGCCAAGTTCTCCAACGGCGAGGCGTTAGGGCTCGCGGCCTTCGTGGCCGCCATCGTGGGGGGCTTCAACCAAGTGCGCGGGGCGCCCGTCGGCGGGCTCCTCATCGGGCTCGTGGACAATCTCGCCGCGGCCTACGTTTCCTCCACCTACCGCACCGCCGTGCCGCTCCTGCTCCTGGTGGTGGTGATCCTCCTCAAGCCCGAGGGCCTGCTCGGCCGCCGGGAGGAGCGCACCCTATGATTGGCCCCTTCGACCGCAACGCCGTGGCCCTCGCGGCTGGCGCCGCCGCGCTCTGGTTCCTGCCCGCATCCCTAGGCGCCTACGGCTTCTACGTCGTGACGCTCTGGCTGGTCACGAGCCTGGCGGCCATGGGCTTGAACCTGACCTTGGGCTATGCGGGCCTGAAATCCCTAGGTCACGCGGCTTTCCTCGGCATCGGCGCCTACGCCACCGCCCTGATCACCGCCTCGGCGGGCCTGCCGTGGCCGCTCGCGGCCCTCGCCTCAGGGCTCCTGTGCTTCGCCCTCGGCCTGGTGCTGGGCTTCCCGGCCCTGCGGGTGCGGGCGCATTACCTTGGCTTCGTGACGCTGGCCTTCGCCTCGCTCGTCTTCCTTGTGGCGCGCAACGAACAATGGCTCACGGGGGGCGTGTTCGGCTTCTCCAACATCCCCCGCCCGACGCTCCTGGGCACGCGCCTCGATGATGCGCAGGCCTTCTTCCGGTTTACGCTATCGGTGACGCTCCTCTTGGGGCTCGCCATGTGGTGGCTCCTGCGTGGACCGTGGGGGCGGGCCTTCATGGCCCTGCGCGAGAACCCGGTGCGGGCCGCGAGCCTCGGGGTGGATGTGCGCGCCTACACACTACTCGCGTTCGCGATCGGGGCCGCCTATGCCGGCGTTGCGGGCGCGATCTATGCGCCACTCGTCGAGTTCATCGATCCGGGCCCCTTCGCGCTCCAGGCCTCCTTCATGCTCCTGCTCATGGTCGTAGTCGGCGGTCAGGGCTACTTCCTCGGGCCGTTCCTGGGCGCGCTCGTTGGGGTGGCACTGCCGGAATACCTGCGTTTCACGGGGGGCTACTACCTGCTTGTCTTCGCTGCGGGCGTGCTCCTACTCCTCATTATCTGCCCGCAGGGTCTCATCGGCCTCCTGGAGCGGGGGGGCGCGGCCCTGCGCCGGCCGCGCGACGCCCGGCCTACCCCGGCGGCGCTCGCCGAGGGAGGGCGCGAGCCATGACGCCCGTGCTGGAGGTCGACAGCTTGGTGCGCCGCTTCGGCGGCATCAGGGCCGTGGACGGGGTGTCGTTCAAGGTGATGCCGAAGGAGGTGCTCGGCATCATCGGCCCGAACGGCTCGGGCAAGTCGACGCTGTTCAACTGCATCCTGGGCCAGATTGCCCCGAGCGAAGGCGCGATCCGCCTCGACGGGCGCGACGTCACGGGCCTGCGCCCGGCCGAGCTCAACCGCCGCGGTGTCGGGCGCACCTTCCAGCTTCTCCAGGTCTTCCCGACCTTGAGCGTGCGCGAGAACCTCATCCTCGCGGGGCAGGAACACCGAGGCAGCATGGCAGGGCGCCTGTTCGGCCGCGCGGACGCCGGCCTTACGGCGGCGGCCGACCGCATGATCGGCTTCTTCCGCCTCGCGCATCTCGCAGACGAGCCAGCCGCGCGCCTGTCATACGGCCAGCAGAAGCTCCTGGACGCCGCCATGGCCTTCATGGCCGGTCCCCGCCTCGTGCTCCTCGACGAGCCGGCGGGCGGCGTGAATCCCACCATGCTGGCTGCGCTCCACGACCGGCTAAAGGCGATCAACGCCGAGGAGGGGGCGACCTTCGTGGTCATCGAGCACAACATGGACTTCGTCATGAGCCTGTGCACCAGAGTCATCGTTTTGGCCGAGGGGCGCATCCTCGCCGAGGGGCCACCCGAGGCGGTACGCCGCGACCCGCGCGTGATCGAGGCTTATCTGGGAAACTGACCGCATGAGCGAACCTATCCTGCGGGTCGAGGGCGTAGTCGCGGGCTACGGCCGCATGACGATCCTCGACGGCACGACGCTGTCGGTGGAGCGCGGTGCCGTCACGACGGTGATTGGCCCCAACGGCGCCGGCAAGTCGACCCTGTTCAAGGCCCTGTTCGGGCTGCTTCCCGTGCGCGAGGGCCGCGTCCTGCTGGAGGGCGAGGAGGTCACCAACTGGACCCCGGCGCGGCTCCTCGCGGCGGGGGTCGTCTACGTGCCCCAGGGGCGCAACATCTTTCCGCAACTCTCCGTGCGCCACAATCTGGAGCTCGGCGCCACCACGGCCATCGACCATCCGGACATGAAACGGCGCCTCGCCGCGGCCCTCGACCGCTTCCCTGCTCTGGCCGGCAAGGCGGAGGTGCAGGCCTCGACCCTGTCCGGGGGCCAGCAGAAGCTCCTCGAGATCGCCCGCGCGCTCCTCCTCGACCCGCGGCTTGTCCTCATCGACGAGCCCTCGATTGGGCTCTCGCCGCTGATGGTGCGGGAGGTCTTCACCATCCTGCGCGATCTCGCGGGCCGGGGAGTGACGGTGCTGATGGTGGAGCAGAACGCCCGCTCGGCCCTGGCGATGTCGGACTACGGCATCGTGCTGGAGCTCGGGCGCGCCCGGATGACGGGCCGTGCCGCCGACATCCTCGCCGATCCCCGTGTCGGGCGCTTGTTCCTGGGCGGGTCGCTGGACGAGCGGGTCGCCTGAGAGCGTGGAGTTTGTGCTTGGGTGTCCCGGGCCGACCAGCCGCGGGTGCGGGTCATGTCGGTGCGTATACAGGCCTCGTTACGAACACCACGCGATCCGAACCAGCCCCTCCACCCCGAGCTCGTCGAGGGTTCGGCGCATGGTGTCACGGTTCACGCCGTAGCGCGCCGTGTGGTCGGGGTCCGTCGGCAGCCGCTCGGCAGGACGAGACCACGCGCGCGGGTCGCCTCGTGCGAGCGCATCGGGTCGGCACCTCGTTGAAGCGAGGCGTACACCCGAGGCTGCAAATCGTTTGTTTCGTCACTTGCCCGCTACGTCGCACATCCGGCGGCAAGCAACCCGCACCCTCTCGATGGTGTTCATTTCGACT
>DASPJU010000850.1:0-4313 GCA_035628475.1 Salinarimonas sp.
CGGCGCGATCTGCGTCGCCGCGGCGCTCGCCAACAAGGCCAAGCCGAAACAGGTTTTCTTCATGACGATCGACAAGGCGAAGTTCCGCCGCCCCGTCCAGCCCGGCGACGTGCTCGAGTACCACATGCGCAAGACGGCCAACCGCCGCAACATGTGGTGGTTCTTCGGCGAGGCGAAGGTCGGCGGCGCGGTCGTGGCCGAGGCCGAGGTGAGCGCCATGCTGGTGACCGAATGAGCGAGGCCGTCATCCACCCGAGCGCGGTCGTCGAGGACGGCGCGCGCATCGGCGCGGGGTGCCGCATCGGGCCGTTCTGCCACGTCGGGCCCCATGTGGAGCTCGGCGAGGGCTGCGAGCTCAAGAGCCACGTCGTCGTGGCCGGCCACACCAAGGTCGGTCCGCGCGCCCGCATCTTCCCCTTCGCATCGATCGGCCACCAGCCCCAGGACCTGAAGTTCGCCGGCGAGGTCACGACCCTGCGCATCGGCGCGGACTGCACCATCCGCGAGGGCGTCACCATGAACCCGGGCACCGTGACGGGCGCCTCGGAGACCGTGGTGGGCGACGGCTGCGTCTTCCTCGCCGGCTCGCACGTGGCGCATGACTGCGTGGTCGGCAACCACGTGATCTTCTCCAACAACGTCATGATGGCCGGCCACTGCAAGGTGGGCGATTTCGCGATCATCTCCGGCGGCGCCGGCGTGCACCAGTTCGTCCGCATCGGCCACCATGCCTTCGTGGGCGGGTTGTCCGGGGTCGAGAACGACGTCATTCCCTTCGGCATGGCGCTGGGCAACCGCGCGCACCTGGCGGGGCTCAACATCATCGGCCTGCGCCGGCGCGGCTTCGCGCGCGAGGACATCCACGGGCTTCGCCGCGCCTATCGCCTGCTCTTCGCCGACGAGGGCACGCTCAAGGAACGCGTCGTGGACGTGGCGGCGGAATTCGCTGCGAACCCGACCGTTCAGGAGATCCTCGCCTTCATCCGCGAGGGCGGCGACCGCGCGATCTGCACCCCGCGCGACGCGCCGGCCCGCGAGACGCCGGGCGCCGCGTGAGCGCCCCGGGGGAGGGCGGTCCGGTCGTGATCCTGGCCGGGGCCGGGCGCCTGCCGGCCCTGCTCGCCGACGCGCTCGCCCGGCGGGGCCACCCCTTCCGGATCCTCGCCTTCCGCGGCTTCGCGGAGGCCGAGGTGCGCCGGCGCGCCGACCGTGTCCTCGACCTCCTCGACATTGGCCGCGCATTCGAATCGTTCCGGGAATGGGGCGCGGGCGCCGTGACCCTCGCTGGCGCCGTGAGCCGCCCGACGCCAGCCGCCGCGCTGAGCGCCTTCGCCTATTTCCGCAACCGCCGCGAGCTCGAGAGCATCCTGGCCGCCGGCGACGACCACCTCCTGCGAGGAGTCGTGGACCGGCTCGAGGCGCGCGGCATCCGGGTGCTGGGCGTCCGCGACCTCGCCCCCGACCTCCTGGCCCGCGCCGGCGTTTATGGCCGCAGGACGCCGTCGGAGGTCGACGCGGAGGCCGTCGCGCTGGGACTTCGGCTCCTGCGCGACCTGTCGCCCTACGATGTTGGCCAGGCTGCCGTCGTGGCGGGAGGGCGGGTGCTGGCCGTGGAGGGGCCCGAGGGCACGGACCGGATGCTCGCCCGGATTCGCGCCCAGCGTGCGATGCGGTTCTTCGCCCGCGCCTCCAGGCCCGAGGGCGTGCTCGTGAAGGTCGTCAAGAGCGGCCAGGACATCCGCGTCGACCTGCCGACGATCGGGCCCCGCACCGTCGAGAACGCCGCCCGCGCCGGCCTCCGGGGCATCGTGGTCGGGGCCGGCTCCACCCTCGTCCTCGAGGAGGAGCGCACGGCCGCGCTCGCCGACCGGCTGGGTCTGTTCGTGGTCGGGGTCGAGACGCACGACGCCGCCGGGGTTTCCCCGTGAGCCGTCCCCTCGACCTGTGGCTCGTCGCCGGCGAGGAATCGGGCGACCAGCTCGGTGCCGGGCTCATGCGCGCCCTGAAGCACCGCCTCGGGCCGGCCGGCGTGCGGTTCTCGGGCGTGGGCGGCGGGCGCATGGGAGCCGAGGGGCTGCGGAGCCTCTTTCCCATGAGCGACATCGCTGTCATGGGCTTCGGCGCCGTCGTGGCGCGCCTGCCGCTTCTCCTGCGCCGCATCGGCGAGACCGCGAGCGCCGCCGCGGCCGCGCGACCCGACGCCCTGGTGATCGTCGACAGCCCGGATTTCACCCACCGCGTCGCCCGACGCGTCCGCCGCGTCCTGCCCGACCTGCCGATCGTGAACTATGTCAGCCCCTCGGTCTGGGCCTGGCGCCCGGGACGTGCCAGGCGCATGCGCCCCTACGTCGACCACGTGCTGGCGCTGAAACCCTTTGAGGTGGACGCCCATCGTCGCCTCGGCGGTCCCGACTGCACCTATGTCGGCCATCCGCTCACCGAACGACTCGCCGAGCTGCGGCCCGCGCCCGGCGAGCGGCCGCCGATCGGGGAGGGGCCCCTGCGCCTCCTCGTCCTTCCCGGCAGCCGCCGCACCGAGATCGGTCGCCTCCTCGAGCCGTTCGGCGGCACGTTGGGGCGCCTGTCGGAACGTCTCGGCCGCCCGATCGAGGCGACGCTCCCAGCCGTGGACCATCTCGCGGACGAGATCGCGCGGACCATCGAGACCTGGCCCATACGCCCGCGCGTCGTGCGCGGAGAGGCCGAGAAGTTCGCCGCCTTCCGCTCCGCCCATGCGGCGCTCGCGGCCTCCGGCACCGTCACCCTGGAGCTGGCGCTGGCGGGGGTGCCGATGGTGGTGGCCTACAAGGTCTCGAAGCTCGAGGAGCAGCTCAAATACGTGATCACGGCGCATTCCATCGTGCTCGCCAACCTCGTCATCGGCGAGAACGTGATCCCGGAGCTGATGCAGGGCGACTGCGAGCCCGAGCGCCTGTCGGCCGAGCTCTTGCCGCTTTGCGCCGACACCCCCATCCGCGCCCGCCAGGTCGCGGCGTTCGAGCGCCTCGACGCCCTCATGCACACGGGCGACGAGACCCCGAGCGAGCGGGCGGCGCGAGTGGTGCTGGACACGATCGCGGCAAAGGGCGGGGCTCGACTCGGATAACCCCGGGACCTAGCCTCCGCACCCGATCCGGAGGAGACCGCGATGACCCAGCCCGCCTACGACCTCGTCATCCGCGGCGGCACCGTCGCGACCGCGAGCGAGACCTTCGAGGCGGATGTCGCGGTGCTGGGCGAGACCATCGTGGCGGTTGGGCGCGACCTGCCCCAGGGCGCGCGGGAGATCGACGCGCGGGGCAAGCTGGTCCTGCCGGGCGGCGTCGACAGCCATTGCCATATCGAGCAGCTCAGTGCCGCCGGCATCATGAACGCCGACACCTTCGAGACCGCGACCCGGGCCGCGCTCCACGGCGGCACCACGACCGTGATCTCGTTCGCCGCCCAGCATGTGGGCCTGGAGCTGCCGCGCGTCCTGGAGGATTACCACGCGCTCGCCAAGCGCGGCGCGCTCGCGGACTACGCCTTCCACATGATCGTGGCGGACGCGACCGAGGCGGCGCTCAAGGAGCACATCCCCGCCCTGGTGCGGGCTGGGCACGGCTCCATCAAGCTCTTCATGACCTACGACAAGCTTCGGGTCGACGACGAGCGGCTCCTCGACGTGCTGGTGGCGGCGCGCGAATCGCGGGCGCTCGTCTGCGTCCACGCCGAGAACCACGGCATGATCGCCTGGATGGCGCGCCGGCTCGTGGAGCGGGGCTACACGGCGCCGAAATACCACGCGGTGAGCCATCCTCGCGTCTCCGAGACCGAGGCGTTCCGCCGGCTCGTCGCCATGTCGGCCCTCGTGGACCAGCCCGTGATGATCTTCCACGTCTCCACCGCCGAAGGCGCGGCGGTGATCCGTGAGGCGCGGGGCGAGGGGCTAAAGATCTATGCCGAGACCTGTCCGCACTATCTCCTCCAGACCCGTGACGACCTCGACCGGCCGGGGCTGGAGGGCGCCAAGTGGATGTGCAGCCCACCGACCCGCACGGCGGCCGACCAGGACGCGCTCTGGCGCGCCCTGGATCTCGGCGACCTCCAGACCGTCTCCTCGGACCACGCGCCTTATCGCATGGACGCGGGCGGCAAGCTGGCGGCCGGCCCTGAGCCCACCTTCAAGCAGGTCGCGAACGGCCAGCCGGGGCTCGAGGTGCGCCTGCCGCTCCTGTTCGACGCCATGGTGAGCGGCGGGCGACTGGGGCTCCAGAAATTCGTCGAGCTCACCGCGACGGCTCCGGCGCGCATCTACAACCTCGCCGCCAAGG
>DASPJU010000851.1:0-8324 GCA_035628475.1 Salinarimonas sp.
TGTGCATGAGGTCGACCTGGCCCCGTAGCTCGTCGGAGGCCGAGAGGATGGGGTCGTTCTCGCCCAGGCGCACGCCGAAGGGGCGCAGCATCAGCTTCACGAGCCGCTCGATGAGGTGCGCCAGGGGCCCGAGCACGGCCACCACGACGGAGACCGGGCGGGCGAAGAGCAGCGACACCCGGTCCGGCGAGGTGATCGCCAGGGTCTTGGGCAGCACCTCCGAGAACACGATCACGAGGAGCGACATCACGATGGTGGCGTAGATCACGCCCTCGTTGCCGAAGACCCCGACCAGCACGCTCGTCGTGAAGGCCGACACGCCGATATTGACGATGTTGTTGCCGATCAGCATGGCGCCGATGAAGCGCTCGCGCATGGCGAGCAGCCGGTTGACGATCCGGGCCCGGACGTCGCCGGCGTTCTCGAGGCCGAGCATGCGCGCCTTGGAGGCGGCCGTGAAGGCGGTCTCGCCGGCCGAGAAGAAGGCGGACAGGCCGAGGCACAGCACCACGATCACGGTGGCGAGAAGGAGGTTGATCTCGGGTTCCTCGGTCATGGACGGGGGACGCCTGGGTGAGAGCGAAGGGGAACGGGCGGGTCAGGCGGCGAGCTCGTCGGCGAGGAAGGCCCGCACCTCGGCGGCCGGGACGCCGCGGGCCACGAAGCTCTCGCCGATGCCCCGGGCGAGGATGAAGGTGAGCGCCCCGTCCTTCACCTTCTTGTCCTGGGCCATGGCGTCGAGGAGCGCGTCGGGCGTGCCGGCGCCGCCAGGCACGTCGGCGAGCCGCGTGGGCAGGCCGAGCCCGGCGAGATGCGCCTCCACGCGCCGGGGGTCGGCGGGCCCGCACAGGCCCAGCCGCTCCGAGAACCGGAAGGCTTGCGCCAGCCCGATCGCCACCCCCTCGCCATGGACGAGGCGGCGGGAGTCGTAGGCCGTGACGCGCTCGAGGGCGTGACCGAAGGTATGGCCGAGATTGAGCAGGGCCCGGTCGCCCTCCTCGCGCTCGTCGCGGGCCACGACCGCCGCCTTGGCGCGGCAGCTTTGCGCCACCGCGTGGTCGCGCTCGGGGCCGCCCGCCAGGATCGCGGCGCCGTTGCCCTCGCACCAGGCGAAGAAGGCCGGATCGTCGATGAGGCCGTATTTCACGACCTCCGCATAGCCCGCCCGCGCCTCGCGGGGGGGCAGGGTGTCGAGAAGCGCCGTGTCGGCGATGACGAGGCTCGGCTGGTGGAAGGCGCCGATGAGGTTCTTGCCGTGGGCCGAGTTGATGCCCGTCTTGCCGCCCACCGAGGAATCGACCTGGGCGAGCAGCGTGGTCGGGACCCCCACGACGCGCACGCCCCGGCGCACGACCGCCGCCGCGAAGCCCGCCAGATCCCCCACGACCCCGCCGCCCAGGGCCACCACGAGGTCGCCACGCTCGATGCGGTGGCTCAGGATCGCGTCGCAGACCCGCGCGAGCGTCGCCCAGGCCTTCGAGCCCTCGCCGGGCGTCACGGTCACGAGCTCGGCCCTCAGGCCCGCTCCGCGCAGGGAGGCGAGCAGCGCCTCGCCGTGCAGGCCGGCCACGTTGTCGTCCGAGACCACGGCGGCGGCGCGCGCGCCCAGGGCCCGCGCGGCCTCGCCCGCGCCCGCCAGCAGGCCGCGACCGACCAGGATCTCGTAGGAGCGCTCGCCCAGCGCGACGGGGACGCGGGTCGGCGCGGGAGGGGGCATGGGGTCTGAGATCATGGGATCATGGAGACGGGGGTCATAGGTGATTGTCGCTGTGGCGCTCGAGCCAGGCGTCCAGCGCGTGGAGGACGGCGTCGACGACCCGGTCGTGCGAGCCCTCCTGGGACTCCACCGTGACGTCGGCGGTGGCGTAGACGGGGTCGCGGACCGCCATGAGGCGGCGCATCACGCCCTCCGGGTCGGCATCCTGGAGCAGGGGACGGTTCGCCCGCTTGCGGACGCGCCGCATGAGCACCGCGATGTCGGCCCGCAGCCAGACCGAGACGCCGCCCTCGACGACCGCGGCGCGGGTCTCCGGGTCCATGTAGGCGCCCCCGCCCGTGGCCAGCACCATGGGGGCCTCGCCCAGCAGCCGGGCGATCACCCGGCGCTCTCCGGTGCGGAAGGCGGGCTCGCCGTAGATCGCGAAGATGTCGGGGATCGACATGCCGGCCGCGGCCTCGATCTCGTGGTCGGCGTCGCGGAAATGCAGCCCCAGCCGCCCGGCGAGCCGCCGCCCGACCGTGCTCTTGCCCGCCCCCATGAGGCCCACGAGCACGATGGCGCGCCGCCCGAGCCGGGTGCGCACGCGCTGCTCCAGGCCGCCCTGCGACGCCCGCGTCGCGACGGCCGGGGCCGGGCTCTCCACGGATGCCTCCTCGCTCATGGGGCTTCCCTAGCATGGGCCGCGGCCGGGCGAAACGCCGCCCGGCCGGCGGGGCCGCGGGGAAAACCGGGCTTGGCCGCTTGCGTTGTGCGCCGCGTCATGGTGGATACGGGGGCGACGATCCGGACAGACCCCTCCCGTGCCGACTCTTTTCCGTTTCCTGGTGGTGCTTCTCGTCCTCGGCGGGATCGGTTTCGGCGTCATGGTGGCGCTCGCGACCTTCGTGAAGCCCGAGCCGCGCGAGATGTCTGAGACGATCTCCCCGATGCGGCTGACGCCGCAGCGATGACGGCCGCCCCGGCGCGCCTGGCGGACCTGTTCCTCGACATGCTGGCGGCCGAGCGCGCCGCGGCCGCCAACACGATCGCGGCCTATGGGCGCGATCTCGAGGACTATCTGGGCTATCTCGACGCCCGCGCCGTCCACCCCGTCGAGGCGGGAGCGGAGATCCTGCGCGACTATCTCGCGGATCTGGACGCGCGGGGGCTGAAGGCGTCGTCCGCGGCGCGGCGCCTCTCGACCCTGCGCGGCTTCCACCGCTTCCTCTACGCGGAGGGGCACGCGGGCGCCGACCCGACCGCGGCGATCGCGGGGCCGCGCGGCCGCCGGCCGCTGCCCAAGACCCTCACGGTCGCGGAGGTCGACCGGCTGCTCGCCGCGTCCCGGGAGGCCGCCGCCGCGCCGGACCGGCCGCCGGCGGAGCGCCTGCGCGCCGCGCGCCTGCACTGCCTTCTCGAGCTCCTCTACGCCACGGGGCTTCGCGTCTCCGAGCTCGTGGCGCTGCCGGCTAGCGCGGCGCGCTCGCGCGAGCGGGTCCTCGTGGTGCGGGGCAAGGGCGCGAAGGAGCGGCTCGTGCCCCTCACGGAAGTGGCGCGCGCCGCCGCGCGCGACTATCTCGCCCTGCTGGAGACCCGGCCCGGCGGCGCCGGGCGCTGGCTCTTTCCCGCCGACAGCGAGAGCGGCCACCTCACCCGCCAGGCCTTCGCCCGCGACCTCAAGATGGCGGCGGGGGCCGCGGGCCTGCGGGCCGACCGGGTCAGCCCCCATGTCCTGCGCCACGCCTTCGCGAGCCACCTGCTCCAGAACGGCGCCGACCTGCGGGTGATCCAGGAGCTCCTCGGCCACGCCGACATCGCCACGACGCAGATCTACACCCACGTCCTGGACGAGCGCCTGAAGGACATGGTGCGCGACCTGCATCCGATGGCAGCGCGGGAGGAGTAGGGCTTGCGCCGTGGACGAGGGGCGCCGGCAAATCTATAAGGCCCCGGATGGACGGGGCAGGCCTGACGTGAGCGACGACATTGCCAAGGCGCCCAGGCGCAAGGCCGACGCCATCGAGCGGGCGGCCCAGGCCAAGGGCCTGCGCATGACGGGCCAGCGCCGGGTCATCGCCCGGGTGCTGGGCGAGGCGCTGGATCATCCCGACGTGGTCGAGCTGCACCGGCGCGCGGC
The DNA here is from genome assembly GCA_035628475.1 of Salinarimonas sp. Classification (GTDB taxonomy): domain Bacteria; phylum Pseudomonadota; class Alphaproteobacteria; order Rhizobiales; family Beijerinckiaceae; genus Salinarimonas_A. The sequence goes on from DASPJU010000851.1 coordinate 3,837, forward strand.
CTGCGTCGACGACCGCATCTCGCTCTCCACCGTCTACCGCACCGTGAAGCTGTTCGAGACGGAGGGCATCATCGAGCGCCTGGAGCTGCGCGACGGGCGCGCCCGCTACGAGCGCGCGCCCCAGGAGCACCACGACCACCTCATCGACATGCGCACCGGGCGGGTGATCGAGTTCCGCTCCGAGGAGATCGAGGCGCTCCAGACCGAGATCGCCCGCAGGCTGGGCTACCGGGTCGTCTATCACCGCCTCGAGCTCTACGCCGTGCCCCTCGACGACGGGGGCGGGGACCTGTGAGGGGGCTTCGCGTCGGCGTCGGCGGGATCGCGCTCGCCCTCTTCCTGCTCGCGGCCCTGCCCGTCCAGCTCCTGGCGGCGCGGCTGGGCTGGCGCCTCGCGGGATGGCTGCCCGTGGCCTTCCACCGGATCGCGCTCTGGATGCTCGACGTGCGGATCCACGTGCGCGGCGCCCCGCCCGAGCGCGAGCCGAGCCTCGTCCTGTCCAACCACGTCTCCTGGCTCGACATCCTCGTGGTGGGGAGCCTGCGCCCGCTCTCCTTCGTGGCGAAGTCGGAGATCGCGGGCTGGCCCGTGATCGGGGCGCTCGCGGGGCTCCAGCGCACGGTCTATATCGAGCGGGCGCGCCGCGCCCACACCGCCCAGGTCAACGAGACCGTGGCGCGCCGCCTGGCGGCGGGCGAGATGGTGGTGCTGTTCCCCGAGGGCACCACGGGGGACGGCAACCGCCTCCTGCCCTTCCGCTCGTCGCTCGTGGGCGCCGCCGGCGCGGCCCTGATCGAGACGGACCTGCGCGCCATCCGCCTCCAGCCGCTCGCGCTGGCCTTCACCCGCCGCAACGGCCTGCCCGTCACCCGCCGCGAGCGCCCCGCCATCGCCTGGTACGGCGACATGGAGCTCGCCCCCCATCTCGCCGCCTTCCTGCGCGACGGTCCCCTCGACGTGGAGGTCACCTGGGGCGAGCCGATCCGCTTCGACGAGGGCCTCGACCGCAAGCGGGCGGCGGCGCTGGCGGAGGCGGCGGTGCGGGAGGCGGTGCGGCGGTCGATGCGGGGCGGAAGCGGCGCTTCTCCAGCCAGGGTCGCACCGCAGAACGCATTCCCCGACAAAACTGACATCTAGAACCGTTTCCGCTCACACGGAATCGGCTCTCGTTCTCCCGTGGTCGCGTTGTCTTCACGTGAGCCGGATCCACGTCACTCGAGAACGCTCTAGCCCGAAACTGTGTATTCTAGTACACATGATCGAAGTTCGGCAGACAGCCTTGTTCGCGGCTTGGCTTCGCGATCTCAGGGACCTCAAGGCTCGCGTGCGGATAGCAGTTCGCATCGAGCGACTCCAGGAGGGAAATTTCGGCGATGCCAAATCCGTCGGGCAAGGCGTGAGCGATCTGCGGATCGATTACGGACCGGGGTATCGCGTTTATTACGTCCGTCGCGGCTCCACAGCCGTCGTGCTGCTGTGCGGCGGTGACAAGCAAACCCAGGACCGCGACGTGGCGCGCGCCCTGAAGCTCGCGAAGGAGGTGTGAACCATGCCGCTCGACACGACGCGCTTCGATGTCCTCGACCACCTGCGCACGCCCGAGGAACAGGTCGCCTACATCGAGGCGGTGCTGGAGGAAAACGATTCAGGGTATCTCGCCGTTGCGATCGGCAATGTCGCCCGCGCACGGGGCGTGACGCGCTTCGCGCAGGAGGCGGGCTTGAGCCGCGAGGCGGTGTACAAAGCCTTCACGCCAGGCGGCAACCCGACTCTCGAGACCCTCACGAAGGCGTTGGCGGCGCTCGGCCTGCGGCTCGCGGTGGTGCCGGCCGATGGTCGTGACGCCGCCTGATGGCGTGCGGCCCGATTTTCGGGCACGCGCTATTCCTATCCGCCTCCGAACACCTTAAATGGCCGCCATCCCGTCCCCAGCCCGAATGGCGTCCCGCCCGTGAAGAAGGTCTTCATCAAGTCCTATGGCTGCCAGATGAACGTCTACGACGCCGAGCGCATGGCGGACGTCCTGGCGCGGGAGGGCTATGCCGAGACGGGGGCGGTCGAGGAGGCCGATCTCGTCGTCCTCAACACCTGCCACATCCGCGAGAAGGCGGCCGAGAAGGTCTATTCCGAGCTCGGGCGCGTGCGCGTCCTCAAGGAGGAGCGCCGGGCCGCCGGGCGGGACACCAAGGTGGTGCTGGCGGGCTGCGTCGCCCAGGCCGAGGGGCGCGAGATCTTCCGCCGCGCGCCCGTGGTCGACGTGGTGGTGGGGCCGCAGAGCTACGGGAACCTGCCCGAGCTGCTGCGCGCCGGGCGCGGCGCCATGGACACGGAGTTCCCGGCGCACGACAAGTTCGACGCGCTTCCCGCCCTCGAGCCCGCCCGCATCCGCGGGCGCGGGGTCACGGCGTTCCTCACCGTGCAGGAGGGCTGCGACAAGTTCTGCACCTTCTGCGTGGTGCCCTATACCCGCGGCGCCGAGGTCTCGCGGCCCGTCGCCCGCATCCTGGAGGAGGCGCGCCGCCTCGCCGAGAGCGGCGTGCGCGAGGTGACGCTCATCGGGCAGAACGTGAACGGCTATCACGGCGAGGGCCCGGACGGCGCTACCTGGTCCCTGGGACGCCTGCTCCACGCGCTCGCCGCGGTGCCGGGCCTCGCCCGCCTGCGCTACACCACAAGCCATCCGCGCGACATGGACGACGCGCTGATCGAGGCCCATCGCGACCTGCCGGCGCTGATGCCCTACCTGCACCTGCCCGTGCAGGCGGGCTCCGACCGGGTGCTGGCGGCCATGAACCGCAAGCACACGGCCGACGAGTACCGGCGCATCATCGACCGGGTGCGGGCGGCCCGCCCCGACGTCGCGCTCACCTCCGACTTCATCGTGGGCTTTCCCGGGGAAAGCGACGCGGATTTCGGGGACACGATGCGCCTCGTCGAGGACACCCGCTTCGCGGGCGCGTTCTCGTTCAAGTACAGCCCCCGCCCGGGCACGCCCGCCGCGGATCTCGCCGACCAGGTGCCCGAATCCGTCAAGACGGAGCGCCTCGCGCGCCTGCAGGAGCGCCTCGAGATCCACCGTCAGGCCTTCAACCGGGGAACCGTGGGCCGTACGCTGGACGTTCTGCTGGAGAAGGCGGGGCGTCACCCGGGCCAGCTCGCGGGCAAGACGCCCTACCTTCAGATGGTGCAGATCGACGGCGCGGGCCTGGGCGTGGGGGACATCGTTCCCGTGCGCGTCACGGCGGCCGGGTCGAACAGCCTCTTCGGCGAGGCGGCGGCGGGACGCCCCGCGGTCTCGGCCGCGTGAGGCGGGAGGAGGGTTCCTTGCGGGCGAACGAGGGCGCTTCGGCGCGTGGAGGACGATCCGGCCGGCCGGGCCCGGCCGGGGCGCATCCCGGCATGGACGAGAGCGCCGAGCTCACGCTCACCTTCGACGACAACCGGCTGGCCAGCCTCATCTTCGGCCATTACGACGGGAACCTCGCCCATATCGAGCGCCGGCTCGGGGTCACGGCCACCGCCAACGGCAACCGGGTCGTGGTGCGCGGCACGCCCGAGGCGTCCGATCAGACCCGCCGGGTGCTGGAGGGGCTCTACGAGCGCGTGCGCTCGGGCGCCGAGCTCACCATCGGGGACGTGGACGGGGTCATCCAGGAGACCGCCTTCCAGGGCACCCTCTTCCCCGCGGCGCCCGACGCGGCCGCGTCCGCGGGCCCGCGTCCCGGCTTCGAGGGCGTCGCCACCCGCAAGCGCGGCCACGTCAAGGCCCGCAACGCCGCCCAGGACACCTACCTTCGGGCGCTGCGCCAGCACGAGCTCGTCTTCGCGGAGGGGCCGGCGGGCACCGGCAAGACCTGGCTCGCGGTGGGCTACGCGGTCTCGCTCCTGGAGCAGGGGGTGGTGGACCGCCTCGTCCTGTCGCGCCCGGCCGTCGAGGCGGGCGAGCGCCTCGGCTTCCTGCCGGGCGACATGCGCGACAAGATCGACCCCTACCTGCGCCCCATCTACGACGCGCTGCACGACTTCATGGACGGGCGCCACGTGGAGCGGGCGCTCCAGACCGGCATGATCGAGGTGGCGCCGCTGGCCTTCATGCGCGGGCGCACGCTGTCCTCCGCCGTGGTCCTCCTGGACGAGGCCCAGAACACCACCTCGATGCAGATGAAGATGTTCCTGACGCGGCTCGGCGAGGGCTCGCGCATGATCATCAACGGGGATCCCAGCCAGATCGACCTGCCCCCGGGCCAGCGCTCGGGGCTCACGGAGGCCGTGCGCATCCTCGACGGGGTCGAGGGCATCGGGCGGGTGACCTTCCGCGACGCCGACGTGGTGCGCCACGACCTCGTGCGCCGGATCGTCACGGCCTACGAAGCCGATGCCCGCACGGCCCCGGACAGGACGGATGGGGAGGGCCCCCGCCCGCGCCGGAGCGGGGACCGGCCCGCGTGAGCGCGCCCGACCTCGACCTCGACATCGCGGTCGAAGGCG
>DASPJU010000852.1:0-4478 GCA_035628475.1 Salinarimonas sp.
CCATGGAGCCGGAGGTGGGCGCGAGCTGGCTGGCGTAACGGCGGAACGGCCAGAAGCGGTGGACCCAGGTCGCGAAGTTGCCCGCGCCGTTGCACAGGATCGCGTCCGCCGGCAGCACGTCGCGCAGATGCGCCATGACGGGCCCCATCTGCAGGGCGCCGGGGGTGGAGATCCGGGTCGGGTCGCTCCAGGCGAGATAGGAGGCGTGCGCGGCGTCCGCGGCGCCGGCCCAGGGGAGCTCTCCGGGGGGCTGTACGCCCTCCAGCGCCGCCGTGAAGGCGGTGGGCGCGGCGTTGATCGCCAGCCGCGGGCGGTAGACCCGGCCGAGCTCGTCCGGGTCCGGATGGACATGGACGAGGGCCTGGCGCGGGGTGGGGATGTCGAGAAGGCCGTAGCCCTGGCTCGGCACCTCGGACAGGCGCCCGCCCACCAGCAGGACGAGGTCCGCCTCGTCGACCCGGGCGAGGATGGCGGGATTCACCCCGAGCCCCAGATCGCCCGCGTAGCAGGGATGGTCGTGGGGGAAGAGCATCTGCCGCCGGAAGGAGCAGAGCACCGGCAGGCCGAAACGCTCGGCGAAGCGCGCGAAGCGCTCCACGGCGCGCTCGGACCAGCGGCTGCCGCCGAGGATCGCCACGGGGCGCCTCGCCGACCAGAGGAGCTTCTGCAGCTCCGCCATCTGGGTTAGCCCTGGATGGGTCTCGATCGCCGCATAGGGCTCGGCGTCCGCGACGGACGCGGCCTGGGTCAGCATGTCCTCGGGCAGCGCGATCACCACCGGCCCCGGCCGGCCCGAGGTGGCGACGTGGAAGGCGCGCGAGACGATCTCGGGCAGGCGGGCGGGATCGTCGACCTCGGTGGCCCACTTGGCGAGGCCGCCGAACACGGCGCGGTAGTCCAGCTCCTGGAAGGCCTCCCGCTCGCGGGCGCCGCGCTCGATCTGGCCCACGAACAGGATCATGGTGGTCGAGTCCTGGCGGGCGATGTGGATGCCCGGCGAGGCGTTGGTGGCGCCGGGCCCCCGGGTCACGAAGCAGATGCCGGGGCGCCCGGTGAGCTTTCCGTGCGCCTCCGCCATCATGGCGGCCCCGCCCTCCTGGCGGCAGACCGTGACGGGGATCGAGGCGTCGTGCAGCGCGTCCAGCACCGCGAGGAAGCTCTCGCCGGGCACGCAGAACAGGTGCTCGACCCCGTGCCGCCGCAGCTGGTCGACGAGGATCTGGCCGCCGGTGCGGGGGGTCTGGGACATGGTCGCGCTCGCGGGGTTCGGGTCCGGCTCACCGATTAGCCGGGCGGGCCGCCGATGTCATCACCGTTGCCCTCCCCTCGACGCACCGGGGCCCGGCCCGCAGTCGGCATGACGCCGACGCCCGCGCCCGGCCGGATCCGGGCCTCAGCCCTCCTCCAGCACCACCTCCAGCGTCATCAGCACGGGGTTGTCCCCCCGCAGGAGCCGGCCCCGGGCCACGGCGCCCGTGAGGTCGACGAGGCCCGCCTCCACGCCGGCGATCCCGCTCTCGACCCGGCCGCCCGCCAGGAACATCTCGGTCGCGAAGGGTTCGACGACGCTCCCGTCCGCGAAGCGCGCGCCGATGATGCTGCCCACGCCCCCGTGCAGGGCCGCGACCGCGATGCCGCGCGCCGCGCAATAGGCCTCGAGGGCCCCCGTGAGGTCCTGGTTGGGGCGCAGGCGCAGGGCGTGGAAGCGCCCCTCCCCCGCACCGCCGCGGGGCGCGAAGAGCGGGAAGTTCGTCTCCGGGTCGGGGATCGCCTCGAAGCCCGCGTCGGCGAGCCCCACGCCCTCCACCCGCAGGGTCTCGCCGATGCGGGTCTCGTCGGGCAGGACATGGCCGCCGTGCAGGGCGCCGTCGGCCTCCTCCCACAGGGCATGGCAATGGAAGAAGGGCGCTTCGTCGCGCCGGCCGAAGGTGAGCGCGCCGGCGGCGACCCGGCCGCCCCCGGCCGGGCGGTGGGTCTCGCTGTAGAAGGCGGCGTGGCGCGGCGTCGGCGACAGGGCGGGCATCACGTAGGCGAGCGGGTCGAGGCGCCCGCCCGCGAGCCGCAGCACGCCGCTGGAGAAGCCCGCCGCCCCGAAGGCCTCGCGCACGGCGTCGAGCAGGAGGGCGCCCGCCGGCAGGTCGAAGGCGACGCGGGCGCCGCTCGAGCGCGCCGCGAGGATGCGCTCGGCGGGCGCGGGCCCGGGCTGCCGGACCGCCCTCACGCGTCGGCTCCCTCGACCGCGAGGAGCCCGCGCGCCTCGAGCTCGTCGCGCACCAGGCGCTTGGGGACCTTGCCGTAGCCCGACTTGGGCAGCGCCTCGAGGAAGACGAACCGCTTGGGCATCTTGTAGCGGGCGATCTGGGGCGCGAGGTAGGTCACGAGGTCGAGCTCGCTCACCGTGGCGCCCTCCCGCGCCACGCAGGCCGCGATCCCGACCTCGCCCCAGGTCCGGTCCGGCACCCCCACCACCGCGACCTCGGCGATGCAGGGATGGGCGAGGATCTTCTCCTCGATCTCGCGGGGATAGATGTTCGAGCCGCCCGAGATGTACATGTCCGAGGCCCGCCCCGTGATGTAGAGGAAGCCGTCGGCGTCCATGTGGCCGAGGTCGCCGGTGCGGAACCAGCCGTCGCGGAAGGCCTTGGCGTTGGCCTCCGGGTTGTTCCAGTAGCCCGCGAAGACGGCCGGGCCGATCACGCAGATCTCGCCGGTCTCGCCGGGGCCGAGCTCCCGGCCTTCGTCGTCCTGGATCTGCACCTGCATGCCCGTGCGCTCGAAGCCGCAGGTGCCGATGCGGGCGTCCGGCCCGTCCTCCAGGGCGTGGAGCGCGGGCGGCAGCACCGTGATGTTGCCCGTGACCTCGCCCAGGCCGAAATATTGCACGATCACCGCCCCCAGCCGCCGCAGCGCGGTCTTCTGGTCCTCCCGGTACATGGGCGCGCCCGCATAGATCACGTGGCGCAGGGAGGAATGGTCGTACGATTCGGCGGCCGGGTGCTCGGCCAGCATCTTGAGGATGGTCGGCACCGTGAACAGGTTCGTGACCCGGTGGCGCTCGACGAGGCGATAAGCCTCCTCGATGTCGAAGCGGTCCGTGGGGAGCAGGATCGAGGGCGCGCCGCGGGCGGCGAGCACGAGCTGGTGCACCCCCGCGCCGTGGGAGAGCGGCGCCACGACGAGGGAGGCGTCCCGCTCCGTGGAGCCCGGCACGAGGTCGGCGAGGTGGTTCGTCACCACGAAGGCCATCTGGCCGTGGGTGAGCACCGCCGCCTTGGAGCGCCCCGTCGTGCCCGAGGTGAAGAAGAACCAGCAGGGATCGTGATACTCGACGCGCGCGTCCGGCACCCGCGCGCCGCGACGGGCCGCGATCGCGGCCCCGACCGTGCCCTCGCCGAACGCCGCCTCGCCGAAGCTCCAGGTGACCGCCAGGCCGGCATGGCCCGCCGTCACGGCGGCGGCGTGGTCGGGAAAGTCGGCGTGGCACAGGAAGGCGCGGGCGCCCGAATCGGCCGCGAGCGGCACCACCTCCCTCGGGGTCAGGCGGAAGTTCGTGGGCACCCAGACGGCGCCGAGGCGGAAGGCCGCCCACATGGAGACGAGCATCTCCAGCCCGTTCTTGGAATGGACGAGAACCCGGTCGCCCTTGACGATGCCCCGATCGGCCAGCGCGGCGGCCAGCGCATGGGCGGCCTCGTCGAGCTCGGCCCAGCTCCAGGTCCGCTCGCCCCAGATCAGGGCCGGATGCCCGCCCAGGCGGCGGGCGTTGCGGGTCAGCACATGGGCGAGGTTCGCCACCCGGGCGGAGACGGGCAGGCCGGTCATCGGTTGTTCTCCAGGGCGGGACTTGGGCGGGAGGCGGTCATCGCCGGCCTCCGGCGGCGCGGCGGGGGGCGGGCGCGGCGGGGCGGGAATCGCGCGACGCGCGCTCCAGCGCCGCGACCTCGTCGGCGAGCAGGCGCGCGAGGGCAGGCTCGCGGTCGGGCCCCAGGCGGCTCTCCACGCAGGCGAGCGACAGGCAGGCGACGGGGCGCCCGTCCGCGTCGCGCACCGCGAGCCCCATCCCCCAGGAGCCGGGGAAGAGCAGTCCCCGGTTCATGGCGTAGCCCCGCGCCCGGCTCTCGGCCACGAGCCCCCGCAGCCGCCCCGGGTCGAGCATGGGGTAGCGCTCCGCCAGCCAGGCCGCGTTGGCGGCGAGCGCCGCCTCGACCTCCTCGTCGGGCAGCGCGGCCAGGATCGCGAGGCCGCCGGCCCCGACGCCCAGGGGATGGCGGTCGCCGGGCGCGAGCACGTGCGAGCGGATCGGGTAGTCGCCGTCCTCCCGCTGCAGGCACACGACGCCGCCCTCCCGCCGGACCTGGAAGAAGGCGGCGTCGCCCGTGAGGCGAGCGAGCCGCAGCACGCCGCCCTGCGCGAGACGGTGCAAGCCGAAGCGCTCGGCCGCGAGCGTGCCCAGCACAGAGGCCTCGGGACCGAGGAAA
>DASPJU010000853.1:0-3818 GCA_035628475.1 Salinarimonas sp.
GGACCTCGATCTGTACCGCCGTCTCGCCCGCGCCGACGCCTGGGCCTTCGTCGGGCCGGTCTGGTGGTACGGCCCGACCTCCAACTTCAAGCTCCTCTTCGACCGCCTGGTCTGCATGAGCGGCGGCAACCCGCGCCCCGACCTCATCGACAAGAAGGGAACCCAGAAGGCGCAGGCCCTGGAGCGCTCGCCGCTCTGGAGCGAGCTCTCCCGCAACCACCTGGAGGGCCGCACGGCCGCCTTCTTCTGCTACGGCAACGAGGGCGCGAACGAGCTCGACGCCGACCGGCGCCCGCGCATCCTCGCCCACAAGCCCTGGTTCGACCCCGCGGACGAGCCCCACGGGGACGACCGCCTCGCCTATCAGGGGCTCGTCTGGCAGTGCCGCTATTCCGGCATCGAGGTCCCGGACGCCCTGTGGACCCACGCCAAGATCGGCCTGGGCAAGCCCTATGCCGACGACCAGGCCGACGACATGGTGCTCGAGCCCGACCCCATGGCCCGCTTCGACGCCTGGGTCGACGCCTTCGCGGCGCATGTGGCGGCCAAGGGGCCGGTGGAGGGGACGAAGGAGGCCGAGGAGGGGGCGCGCTCGACGACGAACGGGTGAGCCGCATTGACCCCGGCTGAACCGCGGCCGATGGTGACGCATCCAACGCACGCCCGGGGGCCCGGATGCGCTTCCTCGCCCTGCTCCTCGCCGTCCTGTCGCTTGCCGGCGCGGCGCGCGCGGAGGAGCACGTGACGTTCCCGTCCCTTGACGGGACCACGACCCTCGCGGGCGAGCTTCACCGGCCCGACGCGGACGGGGTACGCCCGGCGCTGGTGTTCCTGCACGGCTGCGGTGGCCTCGGGCCGGGCGGGCGTCCCGCTCCCGTCCTCGCGGCCTGGGCCCGGCACCTGCGGGCGCAGGGCTATGTCGTGCTCCTCGTCGACAGCGCGGGACCGCGCGGCTTCGGGGCGACCTGCAATGCAGGCCCGGAGCGGAGGGTCATGATCCGCGATCGGCCGAAGGACGCCTTTGGGGCGCTGGCCTATCTGCAGAGCCTTCCGGGCGTGAGGCCGGACCGGATCGGGATCATGGGCTGGTCGCAGGGCGGGGGCGCGACGCTCCTGGCCGTCGCCGACCGCAGCAGCGGACGCCCCGCCGGCTGGGCGGGACCGGATTTCCGCGCCGCCGTGGCGCTCTATCCCGGGGCCTGCAGCGAGCGTCTCCACGAGCCGCCCTTCGTCGACGCGCCTCCCGACAGCTGGCGCACCGGAATTCCCCTGCTCATCCTTCAGGGCGGTGCCGACAACTGGGCCAGGCCGGAGCCCTGCGAGCGCTTCGCGGCGGCCGCCGCCCGGCGCGGCTCGCCCGTGACCTTCCACGTCTATCCGGGAGCGCACCACGTCTTCGACGCGCCCGGCCTGAGCCCGCGCGAGCTGCCGCAATTCAGGTTGACCGACGGCACGGTCCCGATCGTCGGCACCGACCGCTCCGCCCGAGCCGACGCCCTCGCCCGGGTGCCGGCCTTCCTGGCGCGCTACATGACGGATTGAAGCCCAAACGAAAAAGGCGGGCCTTGCGGCCCGCCCCTTCCGTCGCAAGCCCCGTTAGAGCTTAGCGGATCACCTGCACCACGCGGCGCGAGCTCGGGTCGACCAGGACCACGCGGTCGTTCACGACCGTGTAGCGGTAGTCGCGGATGCCGTACTGCTCGGGAACCTCGTAGTAGCGGATGCCGTCGGAGGGCAGCACCGTGCCGACCGCGACCTCGTTCTGGTAGCGATAGGACGGGATGTCGCGCTGCACGACGTACTGGCGGAACTGGGGCTGCTGCTGCTCGGAGAGGCCGCCGGCGATGCCGCCGACCACGCCGCCGACCACAGCGCCCACCGGGCCGCCGACGATCGCGCCGCCCACGGCACCCGTGGCCGCGCCAGCGGCCGAGCCGGACTGCGCGAAAGCCGCGCCGCTGAAGGTGAGGGCCGCAGCGGCCGAAGCAGCAAGAAGGATGTGACGCATAGGTTAAACTCCTCGTTTGTCGGGGGAGAAACGGCTCACGACAGCGGGGGTTCCCGACGATCCACAGGCGATTTCCCTGGCTCGCGCATTCCCGTTCCCGGCTCCCGTGGGCTGTGGGCTCGGCCGTTTCCGGTTCCCGCGGGATCGGGTCCGCCATCCATCCCCGGCCCTGGCGCCCCGTCCGGTTTGGGCCTAAGCCGGTCCCAGGAGGAGCCCATGGACGACACCGCCCCGCAGGCCGCGATCGACCGCCTCGTCGCGAGCGCCGCCTATCGGACGATGGCCGGGACGCTGCGCCGGGAGCACGAGCGGACGGTCGACGACATCGTGGCGCTGACCCAGATCCCCTCGCCCCCGTTCGGCGAGGCGCCCCGCGCCGCCGCCTACCGGGCCATGCTCGAGGCGCATGGCCTTCAGGACGTGGAGACCGACCCCGAGGGCAACGTGTTCGGCCGCCGGCCCGGCGCCGGGAACGGCGAGGTCGTGGTGCTGGCGGCCCATCTCGACACCGTCTTCCCCGCAGGCATCGACGTTACGGTCCGCCGGGAGGGCACGCGCCTCCACGCGCCGGGGGTAGGCGACGACACGCGCTCGCTTGCGGTGCTGCTGGCCTGGCTGCGAGCCATGGACGCGGCCGCCCTGCGCACGTCCGCCGACCTCGTGATCCTGGGGGACGTCGGCGAGGAGGGGCCCGGCGACCTGCGCGGCGTGCGGCGCTTCTTCGCCGAGAGCCGCTATCGCGACCGGGTCAAGGCCTTCATCACCGTCGACGGCCCCGACATGGACACGCTCGTCACCGGCGGCATCGCCTCCCGGCGGTATCGCGCCACCTTCCGCGGGCCCGGCGGGCACAGCCTCATGAATTTCGGCATCGTCAACCCGATGCACGCCATGGCCCAGACAGTGCTGGAGCTTGCCCGCGTCGCGGTCCCGGCGACGCCCCGCACCACGCACGCCGCCACGATCGTCTCGGGCGGCACCTCCGTGAACGCGATCCCCGGCGCGGTCGCCCTGGAGGTGGACCTGCGCTCGGAATCGATGACCGAGCTGGCCCGGCTCGATCGGCGCTTCCAGGCGATCGTGGCGGAGGCGGTCGCGGCCGAGAACCACGCCCGCTCGACGGCGAGCGGGGCGGTCGAGGTGGAGCTTGCCGTGATCGGCGACCGGCCCGGCGGTCGGATCGACCCCGAAGCCGACCTCGTGCGCCTCGCGCTCGCCGCCATGCGGGCCCACGGCTTCAACCCGGCCCTCGTCACCTCCTCGACCGACGCCAACATCCCCTTGAGCCTCGGCATCCCGGCGATCCGCGTGGGCTCGGGCGGGCGCGGCGACCGCTATCATTCGCTCGAGGAGTGGATCGACGTGGAGCCCGAGGAGAGCCTGCGGGGCATGACGGCGGGGCTGGTCGCGGCCCTCGCGGTGGCGGGCGTCGCAGGGGGCTGAACCCCGGCCGCGCGGGGGCGTTCTCCCGGCACGATCCGGAGGCCCCCATGATCACGCCCACCGACCTCGGCGCTCCCGCGCGCCTGCGCTACCGCCCCGCCGACGCGACCGATCCGGAGGGCGTCGCGGATTGGGAGGGCGCCATGAGCTTCGGCTCCCTGCGCGAGGCAATCCAGTTCGCCATGGCCGAGGACGCGCCCGCCGGCCAGGAGCCGGTGATCCGCGCCGAGAGCGGCCAGGTGCTCGATCCCACCATGCTGCAGGGCATCTTCTCGAGCCTTCAGGGGCCCTGATCGCGCCGCCGGCCCCGGGCACGGCGCGCTGGAGTCCGTCAGGCGCTTCTGGAGCCACCTGACGGACTCTGGCT
>DASPJU010000854.1:0-8401 GCA_035628475.1 Salinarimonas sp.
GATATCCGGCTGTCGCCGGAGGACGTGGTCGGAAGGGGGCGGGGCCGAGCTCTTCGGCGAGTTCCTCAAGCCCTACAACATCCTGGCCCTGCCGGCGGGCAACACGGGCGCCCAGATGGGCGGGTTCTTCCGCCGCGAGATCGGCTCCCTCGCCGACATGCAGGGCCTCAAGATGCGCATCGCCGGCATCGGCGGGCGCGTCATGGCGCGGCTGGGCGTGGTGCCCCAGCAGCTCAATCCGGGTGACATCTATCCGGCCCTGGAGCGCGGCACCGTGGACGCCGTGGAGTGGATCGGGCCCTACGACGACGTGCGGCTGGGCTTCCACAAGGTCGCGCCCTTCTATTACGGGCCGGGCTGGTTCGAGGGCGGGGCGCTCACCCACGTCATCATCGGCAACGCCGCCTTCGAGGGCCTGCCCAAGGGCTACCAGGAGATCGTGCGGCTCGCGGCCGAGCGGGCCAACAACGCCATGCTGGTGCGATACGACGCCCGCAACATGCGGGCGCTCAGGGAGCTCGTCGCCGGGGGCACGCAGCTGCGCTTCTTCCCGCGCGACGTCCTCGACAAGGCCTATGACGAGGCTTTCGCGATGTACGACGAGATCGCGGCCGAGAACCCCCGCTTCAAGAAGGTGTACGAGGGCTGGTCGGCCTTCCGGGGGGACGTGGTGAACTGGTTCCGCATCAACGAGACGCCCTTCGACACCATCGTGGCGCAGCGCGTCGCGCAAGGCCGGCGGTGAGCGGACCGCAGGAGGCCTGCGACGTCCTGGTGGTCGGGTCGGGCGCCGCCGGCCTGACCGCCGCGCTCACCGCGCGCCTGCACGGGCTCGACGTCGTGGTCGTCGAGAAGGAGGCTCTGATCGGCGGCACGACGGCGCGCTCCGGGGGCTGGCTGTGGATCCCCTGCAGCCCGCCCGCGCGGGCGGCGGGGGTGGACGACAGCCCGCAGGCGGCGCGGGCCTATCTGCGGCACGAGGCGGGCAACGCCTTCGACGCCGAGCGCGTCGACGCGTTCCTCGCGGGCGGCCCCGCCATGGTGGAGTTCCTCGCCGCCCGCACGCGGGTGCGCTTCGAGCTCGGCCCCGCCTTCTCCGACTACCACCCCGACGCGCCGGGCGGGCGCGCGGGCGGGCGCTCGATCGTGGCCGCGCCCTTCGACCTACGGGCGCTGGGGCCCGAGCTCGCGCGCCTGCGCCCGCCCCTGCGCGAGATCACCTTCGTGGGGATGATGATCGGGTCGGGCCGGGACCTGACCCATTTCTTCAACGTGACGCGCTCGGCGCGCTCGCTCGCCTTCGTGGCGCGGCGCCTGGCGCGCCATGCGAGCGACCTCGCCCGGCACGGACGGGCCGTGCGCGCCACGAACGGCAACGCGCTCGCGGGGCGTCTGCTGGCTTCGGCCGTCGAGCTCGGCATCCCCGTGCGCACGCTTTCGCCGGCCCGCGAGCTCATCCAGGCGGACGGGGCCGTGACGGGGGCGCTCGTCGACACGCCCGGCGGGCCCGTGCGCATCCTGGCGCGCCGGGGCGTGGTGCTGGCCGCCGGCGGCTTCCCGCAGGACCGGACGCGGCGCGCGGCCCTCTATCCCCACCGCCCCGACGAGACGGGCCACTGGTCGCCCGCGGGGCCGGGCAACACGGGAGACGGGCTGCGGCTCGGGGAGGGCGCCGGCGGGCGCCTTGCGGAGGGGCTGTCCAATCCCGCCGCCTGGGTGCCCGTGTCGCTGGTGCCGCGCCGGGACGGCACGCTCGCCCCCTTCCCGCACTTCATCGACCGGGCCAAGCCCGGCGTCGTCGCCGTGACCCGGGACGGGCGGCGCTTCACCAACGAGGCGGATTCCTATCACGACTTCGTCCAGGCCATGCTGCGGGCCTGCGAGGGCCGCGCCGAGAAGGCCGCCTGGCTCGTGGCCGATCATCGGGCCCTGCGCCGCTACGGCCTGGGACACGTGAAGCCCTTCCCCGTTCCGCTCCGGGCCGCCCTGCGCTCGGGCTATCTCGTCCGGGGTCGCACGCTCGCGGAACTCGCGGAGCGCGCCGGGATCGCGCCGGCGCTCGCGGAAGAGATCGAGGCCTATAACGGACCCGCGCGGCGGGGCGAGGACCCCGCCTTCGGCCGGGGCTCCACGGCCTACAACCGCTATGTCGGCGATCCGGCCGTGGCGCCCAACCCTTGCGTGGCGCCTCTCGAGCAGGGGCCGTTCTACGCCATCAAGGTGGTGCCCGGGGATCTGGGCACCTTCGCGGGCCTCGTGACCGACGCCCATGCCCGCGTCCTCGACGCCGCCGGGCGGCCGATCCCAGGGCTTTACGCTGCGGGCAACGACATGGCGAGCATCATGGGGGGCGCCTATCCCGGGGGCGGCATCACGCTCGGGCCCGCCATGACCTTCGGCTATCTGGCGGGGCTCCACCTCGCCGGGACGCGATAGGCGCCCGGCACGAGGCTTGCTTCCAGG
Organism: Salinarimonas sp.; assembly: GCA_035628475.1. Classification (GTDB taxonomy): domain Bacteria; phylum Pseudomonadota; class Alphaproteobacteria; order Rhizobiales; family Beijerinckiaceae; genus Salinarimonas_A. The sequence goes on from DASPJU010000854.1 coordinate 2,464, forward strand.
CCCGAGATGAGGCACCACCCCGGGACGGTTTCCGCTCGCTCACGGGACCCCGCAATCGATCCGGCCGGCGCCGTCCGGCCGGACCCGGGATCCCGATACAGGCGCACGACTCGGCATGTCCCTCCGTCCGACGATCACGAACGAAGCCTTCCTCAGCGCGGTCCTGGACGCCTCGCCCGACTGCGTCAAGGTCGTCGAGATCGACGGCACGCTCGTCTACATGAACGAGAACGGCCGGCGGGCCATGGAGATCGACGACTTCGCCTCGGTCTGCGGGCGAGGCTGGCACGACCTGTGGCCCGCGGATTCGGCGGACCGGATCCGCTCGGCCGTGATCCGCGCCGCGGCCGGCGAGACCGTGCGCTTCGAGGCGCCCTGCCCGACCGCCCGGGGCAAGCCGCGCTGGTGGGACGTGGTCGCGGCGCCCCTGCGGGACGACCAGGGGCGGATCGAGCGGATCGTCTCCATCTCCCGCGACATCACCGACCGCAAGGAGGTGGAGCGGACGCTACGCCTCGCGCTCGACGCGGGCGCGCTCGCCACCTGGGACTGGACCGTCGCGACCGGCGAGGTCGCCTGGTCCGACCGTCATTTCACGATGCTGGGCTACGCGCGCGACGAGGTCACGCCGAGCTACGAGGCCTGGGCCGCGCGCCTTCACCCGCAGGACCGCGCCGAGACCGAGCGGCGGATCCTCGCGGCCGTGGAGGGCGGGACGACCTACCGCCACGAGTTTCGCTTCCGCCACCCGGACGGCACCGTCGTCTGGTGCGAGGCCGAGGCCCTGGTGGAGCGGGACGCCGCAGGCGCCGCGACGCGCATGCTCGGGGTCATGCGCGACGTCACGGACCGCAAGGCCGCCGAGGAGGCGCTGGCGCATAGCCGGGAGCGCCTGGCGAGCGTCCTGTCGAGCACCGACGACGGCGTGATCGTCCTCGACGGGGCCTGGCGGGTGATCCTGCTCAACGAGCGGGCCCGGACCCTCCTGCCCGGCGGGTCCGCCCTGGCCGGGCGCCCGCTGTGGGACGCCCTGCCCGAGCTCGTCGAAGGCCCCTGGTGGGAGGCGTGCCGCGAGGTCGCGCGCACGGGCGAGCCGCGGCGGGCCGAGCAGTACTGGCCGGCGCACGACGCCTGGTTCGAGGCGAACGTGTTTCCCTCCGACGGCGATCTCGCGGTCTTCCTGCGCGACGTCACGGACCGCCGGGTCGCGGAGGCGCGCCTGAGGGACCTGAACGCCTCCCTCGAGCGCCGGGTCGCCGAGGCCATCGCGGATCGCGACAGGACCTGGAACAACGCACAGGACCTGCTTCTCGTGATCGAGCGGGGGGGCACGATCCGCGCCGCCAACCCGGCCTGGGAGTCGATCCTGGGCTGGCAGCCCCACGAGCTGGTCGGGCGCACGTATCTCGACGTGATCCACCCCGACGATCATGCGCCGGCGCGGGAGGCCCTGGCCACCGCCGGCGAGGGAACCCTGCCGAGCGTCGACCTCAGCTGCCTGCATCGGGCCGGCGGCGTCCGGCGGATCGCCTGGGTCGCGGCGCCGGAGGGCGACCTGATCTTCGCCAGCGGCCGCGACGTCACGGCCGAGCGGGAGCAGGCCGAGGCGCTCGCCCGGGCCCAGGAGGCGCTGCGCCAGGCGCAGCGCATGGAGGCCCTGGGCCAGCTCACCGGCGGCGTCGCGCACGACTTCAACAACCTTCTCGCTGTCATCACCGCGAACCTGGAGGTCCTCGAGGGATCGGCCGCGCACGATCCCCGCATGATCCGGGCGATCCGGAACGCCATGCGCGGCGCGGAGCGCGGGGCCACGCTCACCCAGCGCCTGCTCGCGTTCGCGCGCAAGCAGGACCTCAGGACCGAGCCGGTGAACGTGGGCGAGCTGGTACGCGGCCTGTCCGACATGCTGGCCGACACGGTCGGCAGGGGCGTGCGCGTCGAGACGCGCCTTCCCGCGGGGGTGCCCGACGCGTTGGTGGATCCGAGCCAGCTCGAGCTCGCGCTGCTCAACCTCGCCGTGAACGCCCGCGACGCCATGCCCCGCGGAGGGCTCCTCGCGATCGAGCTCGATGCCGTCGCGGCCTCCGGCCGAATGGGCGTCCGCGGGAACGACTACGTCCGCATCCGGGTGACCGATACGGGGGACGGGATGGACGAGCCGACCCTGCGGCGCGCCGTCGAGCCGTTCTTCACGACCAAGCCCGTCGGGCGCGGCACGGGCCTCGGCCTGTCGATGATCCACGGCCTGGCCGCGCAGTCGGGGGGCGCGTTCGGGCTGGAGAGTGCTCCGGGGCGGGGCACGACCGCCGAGATCCTGCTTCCGGCGGCGCCCACGGCGGCGCCGCCCTCGCCGGGAACGCCGCCGCCCGTTTCCGGCTCGACGACCCGCAAGCTGCTGGTCCTGCTGATCGACGACGACCTCGCGGTGTTGGAGGGCATGGCCGCCCTCGTGGACAGCCTCGGCCACGTGGCGCTGCGGGCGACCTCCGGGGAGCGGGCCTTGGGGCTCCTGGCCGCCTTCCACGACATCGACGTGGTGGTCACGGATGTCGCTATGCCGGGCCTCGACGGCCCCGCCCTGGCCCGGCGCATCGCCGCCGACCGTCCAGGCCTGCCCGTGGTTCTCGCCTCGGGCCGCCCCGACCACGAGACCGGCGGGCTGCCGTCCCTGACGAAGCCGGTCCGCCGCGACGGCCTCGCTGCCATGCTGGCGCGGGTCGCGGCGGAGCGCTGAGGCCCGTCAACGCTCCGGCGGCCGCTGCCGCGTCGGGACGAGGGCGTCCAGGCAGAGCAGGATCTGCTGCAGCTTGTAGGGCTTGCGGAAGAACATACTGCCGCTCACGGGCGTGTGCGTGGCCGAGAAGGCGGTCGCGTAGATCACGGCGCCCCGCTCGTGGCGGGCGCGGAAGCGCTCGGCGACCGCCCAGCCGTCGACCGCGCCCGGGAGCCGGATGTCCGTGAGCAGGGCGTCGAGCCTGGGCAGGCGGTCGATGAGCCCCACGGCGTCCTCGCCGGTCGCCGACCCGTGAGTCGCCCATCCCGCGGCCTCGAGGGCCTCGACCACGACCTCGCGCAGCATGTCCTCGTCTTCGACCACGAGGATGCTGGGTGTGTCTGGCATCGATCCCGCTGCATGACGTTAGGGAAGGCCGCTCAACTTAGGCCAGCCATCGTCGATTGCAAGCGCGGTCGCCGGCCTGCGGGGTGCGATCGGCGCCGCGATGTCGTTTCGCCGCGCCGCGCGGATGACGGGAGCCGTTTCCGTTGACACGGAATCGGCTCTCGTTCTCCCGTGGTCGCGTTTTCTTCACGTGAGCCGGATCCACCTCACTCGAAAACGCTCTAGGCTTCCCCCGCACCCGGCTCGACCCGGGCGCCCAGCACAACGGAAACGCACGGAGGACCCCATGCTCAAGACCCTCTTGACCCTCGCGGCCGGCGCCGCGATGGGCGCGCTCGCGACCCTGCCGGGCGCCGCCCAGACCTTCCCGTCGCGCCCGATCACCGTCGTGGTGCCCTTCGCGGCGGGGGGGCCCAGCGACGCCATCGGCCGGCTCGTCGCCCAGTCCATGTCGCAGACCCTCGGCCAGCAGGTGATCGTCGAGAACGTGGCGGGCGCGGGCGGAACCACCGGCGCGGCGCGGGTCGCCAAGGCGGATCCGGACGGCCACACGCTCCTTATCCATCACCTGGCCCTCGCCGCGGGACCGGCGCTCTACAAGGGGCTCGCCTACGACACCCGCGCCGCCTTCGAGCCGCTCGGCCTCGTCAACACGGGTCCGATGGCCGTGATCTCGCGCAAGGACTTCCCGGCCAAGACCGCCAAGGACCTCTTCGCGCACCTGAAGCAGAAGGGCGCCGAGGTGAACATCGCGCATGCCGGGGTGGGCTCGAACTCGCATATCTGCGGGGTCATGCTCGGCCAGGCGGTGGGCTTCAAGCCGACCTTCGTGTCCTATCGCGGCACCGGGCCGGCCATGAACGACGTGGTGGGCGGCCAGGTGGACGTGCTGTGCGACCAGTCCACGACGGCGGTGCCGCAGATCGACGCCGGCGCCGTCATCGGGCACGTCGTGACCTCCAACGAGCGCCTGGCGGTGATCAAGAACGTGCCCACGAGCGCGGAAGCCGGCCTGCCGGCCCTCGACATGACGATCTGGCACGGGCTCTACGCGCCCGCCGGCACCCCGAAGGACCGGGTCGCGACGCTGCACGCCGCCCTGCAGAAGGCGATCGCCGATCCCACCATCGTGGAGCGCTTCGCGGCCGTGGGCACCCAGGTCTATCCGCAGGCGGAGCGGAGCATCGAGGCGCACCGCAAGCGCTTCATGGCCGAGATCGACCGGATCGCCGAGCTCATGAAGGCCGCCGGCGTCGCCGCGAACTGAGCGCGGGGCCGGGGCTCCGCGCGAGGGCCCCGGTCACGGCAGCTCCCACCCTCGTCCTCGTCCTGAGGTGCTCAGCGTCAGCTGAGCCCCGAAGGGCGCTCCAGAGGTCTCCGACACTGTTGGGGCGTGCTGCGTGCTTCGAGGCCCTGGCTAGCGCAGGGCACCTCGGCATGAGGGAGGTTGGGGAACACGAGGGCGGCCGGACCCCGACCATCCCGGTCCGGCCCCGGTCACGGCAGCTCCGAGACGTAGTGGACACCGTCCGTGCGGCACAGCGAGACCCGCCACTCGGCCGCGCGGCCGTCGATGGAGCGGGCGACGCGGTCGACGGCGAGCAGGGGCGTGCCCGGCGCGATCTCCAGCGGCCCGGCCTCGCGCGCCGTGGCCGCGACCGCCGTCAGGCGCTCCGTCGCGGCCGCGATCGTGACGCCGAATTCCAGGGCGTAGAGCTCGTAGAGATTGTTGGGGAGCTCCCGCTCGGCGAGCCCCGGGAACAGCCGCGCCGGAACCACGATCCGCTCCCAGACCCGGGGCGCGCCGGCCAGCGTGCGCAGGCGCTCGATCGCGACGATGCCGGTGCGCGGGGGGATGTCGAGCCGCTCGGCGGCGCGGGCGTCGGCGGGCCTACGGCTCACCGCCAGCACCCGGCTCTCGGGGAAGCGCCGTCCCCCCGCGTCGGGCACCAGCTTGAAGAACTGGAACAGGATCCGCTCGTCGTCATGGCGGGCCACGAAGGTGCCGCGCCCCTGGCGGCGCATGACGAGGCGCTCGGCCGCCATCTCGTCCAGCGCCTTGCGGACCGTGCCCTGGCTCACCCCCAGGTCCGCGGCGATCTCGAACTCGCTGGGGATCGCCTGGCCGGACTGCCAGACGCCGTCCGCGATGCGGCGCACCAGGGCGTCGCGCACCTGCCGGTAGAGCGGCCTGGCGCGCAGCGCCCCCGCGACCTCCTCGTCCGCCATCCCGCCGCCTCCGCTGCCCAGGGCTCCAGTCTTATACAAGACCGCTTGACCTGTCACTCGTGTATCTTATACAAGACCTAGCGCTTCCGAGCCGGGCGGTCCCGCCCGCGCCGAGGAGCGCGATGAATCGAAGCCGCGGCGCCGGCCCCCTGCGGGCCCGGTGCGCGCCAACAAGCCGGGGAGGGTCGCTCATGGCGACGAAGGAGCTGGCCGAGCGGGACGCCGGGACGGGGCGGGGGACGAGCCCGCATCTCCTGGTCCACGAGGCCAAGGACACGGTGGGCGTCGTGGTGGTGGAGGGCCTGAAGGCCGGCACCGACATGCTCTGCGTCGTCACCCACGACGACTCGGATTTCCGCCTGACCGCGAAGCACGACATCCCGATCGGCCACAAGGTGGCGCTCGCCGACATCAAGGCGGGCGACACGATCTGGAAGTACGGCCAGGACATCGGCAAGGCCATCGCCGACATCGGCAAGGGCGAGCACGTGCACGTCCACAACGTGAAGACCAAGCGGTGGTGAGGACAACTCCCACGCCGTCATCCTCGGGCCGCGCAGCGGACCCGAGGACCTCGTGCAGGATCAA
>DASPJU010000855.1:0-5007 GCA_035628475.1 Salinarimonas sp.
TGCTCCTGCCCGCCGCGACCCCGGGCATCCTGGTGGGGGCCCGCACGGCCATCGGCCAGGCCTGGATGGCGGTCGTGGCCGCCGAGATCTTCGGCGTGGCGGGCCTGGGGCAGCGCATGATGCAGGCCTCCACCCTCCTCGCGACCGACATCGTCGTGGTCTACATGCTCACGATGGCGGCCCTCTACGGTGTCCTCGACGCGGCCTTCATGGCTGGACAAAGGTGGCTGCTGCGATGGAAGCCGTGATCGCGATCCGGGACCTCTCCCTCACCTTCACCCGCGACGGGCGCGCCACCGACGTGCTCTCGGGCCTCGACCTCGACGTCGCGCGCGGCGAGTTCGTCGCCATCGTCGGTCCCTCGGGGGTGGGCAAGTCCACGCTGCTGCGCGTCGTCGCCGGCCTCGCCTCGGCGACGCGGGGGAGCGTGCGGGTGGCCCAGCCGGAGCCCGGACGCCGCGCCGTCGCGATGGTGTTCCAGGACGCGCGCCTCCTGCCCTGGCGCAGGGTCGTCGACAACGTCGCCTTCGGGCTGGAGAAGCTGCGGCTGCCGCGCGCCGAGCGGCATCGGCGGGCGCTCGCGGCGCTCCAGGTCGTGGGACTTGCGAGCCTCGCCCGGCGCTGGCCGTTCCAGCTCTCGGGGGGGCAGCGCCAGCGCGTGGCGCTGGCGCGGGCGCTCGCGGTCGAGCCGGACGTGCTGCTCATGGACGAGCCCTTCTCGGCCCTCGACGCCATCACCCGCGAGGGGCTCCAGGACGAGCTGGTGCGGGTGCGCGCCGCCACAGGGCGCACCATCCTCTTCGTCACCCACGACATCGAGGAGGCGGCCTACCTCGCGGACCGCGTGATCGTGCTGGACGGCAGCCCGGGACGCATCGTCGCAACCCACCGCCTCGAGGCACCCCATCCCCGCGACCGGAACGGTCTCCAGCGGACGTCCCGCGCGGTGCGCGCCAGCCTCGACGGCGAGGCGCTGGTGGACGGGGCGGCAATCTGACGGCGATGGGCAAGCTTGCGCGTGGTAACCAAAATTTAGGTTATATCTAGACCGCTACATGACAGCCAAATAGGATCTTCCATGAGCCGCGCATGGGAAGCGGGCCGGAAGATGTGAGAAATGATCATGGGCATCTGGAGCAGCGGCTATGTAGCCGACATCGCCTACACGCATGGCTTCTACCGCCGCATGACGCCGGCCCATCTGCGCCTCAGCGCCCTGCTGTGCGGGCGGGCGGCCCCGATAGGCGATGCGCTCACCTATGCCGAGCTGGGCTGCGGCCAGGGCTTCGGCACGCTCCTCATCGCCGCCGCCAACCCCGCCGCGATGGTCTACGGCTTCGACTTCAATCCCGAGCAGATCCACCACGCACGCCGGCTCGCGGAGCGCGCCGGCCTGGTCAACGTCGTGTTCGAGGAGATCAGCTTCGAGGAGCTGTCCCAGCGCCCGCGGGGCGACCTTCCCGAGTTCGACATGGTGGCGCTGCACGGGGTCTATAGCTGGATCGGACCGGAGGCGGCCGCGGACATCCGGCGATTCCTGCGCACGAAGCTGAAGCCCGCGGGCCTCGTCTATGTGTCGTATAACGCGATGCCAGGCTGCGCCGCCGTGCAGCCGCTGCAGCGCCTGCTGCGCGACGAGGCGGCGCGCGCCTCGGGACCCAGCGACGACCGCGCAAAGGCGGCCCTCGCCTTCGCCGGGGAGCTCGCCGCCAAGGGGTCGCTGTTCTTCAAGGAGCACCCGGCCGTGGCGCGGCGTCTCGGGCAGCACGAGCGGCAGTCGCCCACCTACCTGGCGCACGAATACCTGAACGGCCACTGGCGGCCGCGCTACGTCACCGAGATCGCGGCGGAGCTCGAGGAGGCGAAGCTCGGTTTCGTCGGCTCGGCCAGGCTGGCCGAGAACGAGCTTCCCATCGCGGTCCCGGCGGCCGCCGCCGCGCTGCTGGAGGGGATCGACGACCCCCTGCGCCGCGAGCTGCTCAAGGATTACTGGGCGAACCGGCCCTTCCGTGCCGACGTGTTCCAGAAGGGCGCTCCGCGCATCGACGGAGCGGTGGAGAGGGCAGCCCTGCGGGCACAGCGCGTCGGCCTCATGGTGGCGCCGTCCAAGATCGACGGAACCTTCAAGACGCCCGCTGGCGGATTCGAATGCAGGCCCGGCGTCCTCGCTCCCATCCTCGAGCGGCTCGCGGAGGGGCCGGCGGCCTTGGGCGAGCTGGAGGGATTGGTCGGGGGCGACATCGGGCTGAACGGCCTTCGGCGCCTCATCGTTCTCCTCGACGCGTCGGACCAGCTCATGGCGGCTCCGGGCGAGGCCTTCGACCCGCGTCCCGCCGCACGCCTCAACCGGGTGCTGGCCGAGAGCTGGACAGGCCCCTACCGCTATGTCGCCGCGCCCGCGCTCGGGGGAGCTCTCGAGGCAGGAGCCGAGGACCTCTTCCTTCTCGGCCTTCTGGAGGAGGGCGCCGGGGCGACTCTTGAGGAGCTGGTCGAGGCGGGGCACCTGCGCCTGCGCGGGCCCGAGGGCGACCGCACGGCCCGCGACGGCCTGCTGCGCCGGGCCGCGACACGCTTCCTGGACGAGGTGCTTCCGCTCTGGCGGGCCGCCGGCGTGGTCGCGGAAAACGCCCCGCAGGTGCCTCGGATCGCGGCCGTGTCCTGAAGCCGGCGGCGCGCCCGCCGGTCAGGCCGGCGACGCGTCGTCCCGGCGCAGGCGCACCACGAGGTCGATGAGCGCGCGGTCGTGCAGCACCACCATCCGCTCCTTGGGCTTGAGCCAGGCGGCGGCCTCGGCGAGCGTCTCGGCCTCGACGAGCTTGGCCTGCGCCAATGCCCGCTCGGGGTCGATCTGCCCTCGATCGCGAGGGGCGGGGGGCGGCAGCATGGCCTCGTGGGCCGCGCGCAGCCCCTCGTCGGAATGGATCGCCACGATCGCGTCGGCGTCGTCGAGGCCCGCCGCCGCCAGCTCGGCCTGGAGGGCGTTGGCGCGGGTGGCGATCGCAGGCGGCGCGTGCTCCTCGGGCGTCACCAGCAGGCCCACGCGCTTGAGCGCCAGCCCGAACACGAGCTGGCCCGAGGCCCAGGAGATCGGGATCGCGAGCACCAGGCCGAGGATCGTGGGCGACATCCACAGGAACAGGGACGTCGCGATCAGGAAGGCCGAGACGCCGGCCAGGACGCCCATGGCGGTGTGCCAGCGGTGGCGGCGCACGATGTCGCGGAGCGGAATTGAGCCGTCGTCGCGCCGCTGCGGATTCCAGCCCGTGTCCCGCCCCAGCAGGATCTGGAACACCGAGCCCGACTGGATCAGCATCAGGATGGGCGCGACCAGGGCCGACAGGATCACCTCGATGAGGGACGAGATCACGAGCCTCACGGCGCCGCCGCAGGAGCGCCGCCCCCGGCCGTCGATGAGCATCAGGACGAGCCCAAAGGCCTTCGGCGCCAGCAGGATGCCCATGGTGAGCCCGAAGAGCCAGAGCGCGCGCTCGGGATCAAAGCGCGGCCAGACGGGGAAGAGGCTGAACTCGCGGCTGAAATATTCCGGGCGGATATAGGTGGTCTGGAGCACCAGCACGATGCCGACCACGAGCTGGAGCAGCCAGAGCGGCGAGGCGAGATAGGAGGCGATCCCCGTCGCGAAGTGCTGGCGCGAGGCGAGCTTGAGGCCGCTCGCCATGATCACCCGCGAGTGCTGGAGGTTGCCCTGGCACCAGCGCCGGTCGCGCACCGACAGGTCGATGAGCGAGGGCGGGCTCTCCTCGTAGGACCCGGCCAGATCGGGCAGCATGTAGACCGTGTAGCCCGCGCGCCGGATGAGCGCCGCCTCCACGAAGTCGTGGCTGAGGATGTGTCCGCCGAAAGGCGGGCGGCCCTTAAGGTCCGGCAGCCCCGCATGGGCCGCGAAGGCCCGGGTCCGGATGATGGCGTTGTGGCCCCAATAATTGCCGTCCCGGCCCATCCAGACCGAGAGCCCCGTGGCGATCACCGGCCCGTAGACCTTGGCGGCGAATTGCTGCAGGCGGGCGAACAGGGTGTTGCGGTTGATGATCAGCGGCAGGGTCTGGATGATCCCTGCGTCGGGATCGGCCTCCATGGCGATGGCGAGCCGCACGATGCAGTCGCCCGTCATGAGGCTGTCGGCGTCGAGCACCACCATCTGCTCGTATGCGCCGCCCCAGCGGGTCACGAAGTCGGCGATGTTGCCGGCCTTGCGGTGGTGGTTCTTGGCCCGGTGCCGGTAGTAGATGCGGGTATCCGGGCCCATCCGCTCCCGGAAGGCCAGGAAGGCGCGCTCCTCCGCGATCCAGGCGTCGGGCTGGGTCGTGTCCGAGAGGATGAAATAGTCGAAGTGCTCGCCGAGGCCCGTCGCGTCGACCGACTCGCGGATCGCCTGGAGGGCCGCGAAGGTGCGGGCCGTGATCTCGTTGTAGACCGGCATCACGACGGCCGTGCGGGCCTTGAGCGCCCCCGGATAGGATTCGGCGGGTGCGGGACGGCGCAGCAGGGCGAGGAATCCCAGCAGCGCGCTCGTGAAGGCGAGCGCGATCCACGAGAAGTTGATCGTGAACAGCGCGAGCAGGACCCATTGCAGGGCGGTGGTGCGGCTCACCGACACGACCTGGTACATCTCGTGCGCGCCATAGGCCGTCAACGCGAGCGCCCCGCCGAACACGAACAGGCGCGGGAGCCAGGGCACGCGGTAGAGATGCGGCGCGGCCAGGCGCCGCTCCTCCCCGGGCGACCAGCGCCGCAGGGACTGGACGGGCATGTCGAGCCGGTTCTCGGGCGGAAGCGCGGGCTCGGGCGGTCGCGGCGGGGCGTCGACCGTCGGGGCGGGTTCAATGCGGCTCAGGGCGTCCAACGATACAGCCATGTCTCGGTCAGCGGCTTGCCCGCGGCTTCCAGCACGAGCCTGATCTCAGAGGCGTTTTCCGCGCCCGGGTCAAGCTCGAAGGAGACCCGGACGGTCTTGCGCTCAGGGTGCAGCCACAGGCGGGAGCTCGG
>DASPJU010000856.1:0-2018 GCA_035628475.1 Salinarimonas sp.
GCATCCGTGCGGTCTACGAGCGCCAGTGGCCGCTCGTCGCGGGGGACCCGGTCGGGGAAGAGGCCTACCATCGTGGCCTGGGGCTGCTGACGGAGATCTTTCTCGACTGCCTGGTCGAGAACGTCGAGGAGCGGCTCCGCGGGGGCGATCGCGCGCGTGCGCTCGGGAGCGCCCGGGCGCTCAGCGCCAAGAGCCCGCGGCGGTGGAAGGAGCTTCTGGCGCGCTGCCCGGAGGTCGCCGGGTTGGGGGTTGCGGGCTCGGGCGAGCCCGCCACGGGCTCCGACGCCTAGGCTCCGCGGCGGGGCGGGTCGACGACAGGTCACGCCCCGCCCTCGAGAGCCGGGATCCCGCGCGTGAGCGGGTCTCGCGGAGAGGCCTGCATGCGAGGAGCCGGTGAGCGCCATGTCGTCCGTCCGAACCCCATCCCCGCGGAGGCGGTCACGTCCATGAGCAGCATGCGCAAGATCGTCGTCCACCGCGCCGGCGGCTACGAGGCGCTGCGCCTGGAAACGCATCCGATGCCGCGGCCCGGCCCAGGGCAGGTCCTCGTGCGCACGGGCGCGGTCGGGGTGAACTACGCCGACGTGTGCGTGCGGCTGGGCGTGTACGAGTCGGCCAGGCGCTTCGTGGGCTGGCCGATCACGCCAGGGTTCGAGTTCGCCGGGGCCGTGGAGGCGCTCGGTGCGGGCGTGACGGGGCATGCGGTCGGCGATCCCGTGTTCGGCGTCACCCTGTTCGGCGCCTATGCGACGCATGTCTGCGTGCCGGCCGACCAGGTCTGGCGCCGGCCGCGGGCGCTCTCCACCGACGAGGCCGCGGGCGTCCTCGCCGTGTCCCTGACGGCGTATCACGGGCTCCTGCAGACGGTCGTGATCCGCCCCGGGATGAGCGTTCTCGTGCATTCGGCAGGCGGCGGCGTCGGCTCGGCGCTGGTCCGGCTCGCCAAGCTCCACGGCCTGCGGGTGGTGGGCGTGGTCGGCGCGGCCCACAAGGTTGCCTATGTGGGCGCCCTGGGCGCCGACGCCGTGATCGACAAGGCGAGCGGACCGCTCTGGCCCCAGGCGGAGCGGCTCTGCCCCGAGGGGTTCGACCTCATCTTCGACGCCAACGGACCCGAAACGCTGCGGGAGAGCTACGCCCATCTGCGGCCCACGGGCAAGCTCATGGTCTACGGCTTTCACGGCATGCTGCCCAAGCAGGGGGGACGACTCGATTATGTGCGGGCGGCGCTCGGATGGGTGCGCATGCCGCGCTTCGACCCGCTGCGGATGACGAGCGAGAACCGCAGCGTCGTGGCCTTCAACCTCTCGTTCCTGTTCGACCGGGCCGACCTGCTGCAACCGGCCGCCGCGGATCTCGTGGCTTGGCTCGAGGACGGGCGGATCGCCGCCCCGACGATCGAGACGTTTCCCCTGGCCGAGGTCGCGGCGGCCCATCGTGCCCTCGAATCGGGGAGGACGGTCGGGAAGCTCGTGTTGAGGACCTGAAACCCGGATCGGGGCGGGGCGTGCGCCGCCGTCGGGCATGCCCGGCCGTTCGGAGGCGATCCTACGGTCGGGTCCCTTCAGGGCGGTCCCGTCCTCCTCGATCGCCGCCTGCTCGTTCGTCGCGGATGGCGAGCCGCTTCCCGGTGCTCCCGCCCCGACCGGCGGACGGGCTCGGCGCCCCTGCGCGGGCGCAAAAAAAAGGCCGCACCGAGGTGCGGCCCAAGTCTAGGGAGGAAACGCCCAAGGAGGGCAGCGATACCGCGACGCCAATCGCGATATCGCACTGCACAATTTACGCCGCGCTGCACAAATTGCAAGGCCAAACGTCCGGAATGCCCCGCTTTTTCCGGCCTCAAGGCAACCAGCGGATTTGGGTGTGGCCGATCGGCCACACGCAGGTCCCTGGCTCTGCAGCGTTTTTCAAAGCGGGCGGCATTCGCCTGTGGCAGGCCGCCACGGCCCTGGTAAAAGGCCGCCGGACCCGGAAGAAAGCACCGCTACCGGGGACTGCACCGAGGGATCATGGCTCCG
>DASPJU010000857.1:0-5001 GCA_035628475.1 Salinarimonas sp.
GTGTAGAGCCGGGTGTCGTACATCTGCCGGAAGCAGCCGATGGCGCTGCGCAGGGTCCAGGCCACGATGAGCGGCGCCGCCATCCAGTAATTGTGCGCGAGCAGCCCGTCGATCGCGAGGCCCGTGGCCCACGGATAGGACAGCTCCAGCAGGTCCTCGATGAAGGTGAGCGTATAGGTCAGCGCGATCCGGAAGCGGAACGGTCGGATCGCCTCGATCGCGGACGGTCCGCGGCCTGCTTGCTTGGCGGGATGCGACGGGTCGAGGGGGCGGCTCATGACGGCTCCGGGGTCCCGGCGGGACCTCGGGAAACGTACGCGCGCCGGCAGAGTAAGTTCCCGGACCGTCCCGGGCCGGCATCCGCGCGCCAGGCCCGCGATACGGCTCCGGCGGCGGGCGCGGCGCGGAGCGCGGGATGGGTGCTACCCCGTTCCTCCGGCGGGCGAATCGCGTCAGGGTTGCGGCGAAGGAGAGCGCCTTGGCCCGTCGCAGCCCCGCCGATCGCCGCGCCGCCCATGCCCGCGGCCATTGGGCCGAGGCGGTGGCCCTCGCCTTCCTTCTCGCCAAGGGCTACCGCCCGCTCGCCCGCCGCTTCGCGGCGGCGGGGGGCGAGATCGACCTCGTGATGCGCCGGGGCCGCCTCGTGGCCTTCGTGGAGGTCAAGGCGCGCTCCGATCTCGATGGCGCGCTGCTCGCCATCGACGCGCGAAAACGCCGGCGCTTCGCCCGCGCGGCCCGCGCCTGGATCGCCCGCAGGCCGGCTGCCGGGGAGTTGAGCTACCGCGCCGACGCGGTGCTCGTCGCCCCCCGCCGCTGGCCCCGCCACGTGGAGGGGGCGTTCGAGCTGGCGGGGTTTTGAGGGGGCGGGATCGCGCCGGACGGATCTCCGAGCCGTCACCGGTGTCGTCGCCGGCCTCGAGCCGGCGATCCATGCGGCGGGCGTCCGGATCCCCGGGACAAGCCCGGGGATGACGGCTGCAGAGGTGGCAGGCCGCTGGTCCGAGGGCCTTACCCTCGCTCCCGGCCCCATCCCACAGGTGAGCGGGCGTCCACCCCGACCCGCGGCGAACGTTCTACAAAGAATCCCGTCCCACAGGGAACGATCCCTCCGCCTTGGCCGTTTGGACGGTCAAGCTTTTGCGCCTGTCCAGGCCGCCCAGGAGGTCGCCCCCGTGAGAAAGAAGCTGCGTGTGGGAATCGTCGGCGTGGGCAATTGCGCCTCCTCCCTGGTCCAGGGCCTCGAATACTACCGCGACGCCAAGGCCAACGTGCCGGTGCCGGGCCTCATGAACGTGGAGCTCGGCGGCTACCATGTGGGCGACGTCGAGATCTCCGCGGCCTTCGACATCAACGCCGCCAAGGTCGGGCGCGACGTGGCCGAGGCCATCCACGCCGCCCCCAACAACACCATCCGCTTCGCCGACGTGAGGCCGCTGGGCGTGCGCGTGGAGCGCGGGCCGACCCATGACGGGCTCGGACGGTACATGCGCGATTCCATCGAGGAATCGGACGCCCCCGCGGCGGACGTGACCGCCGTGCTGGAGCGCTCGCGCACGGACGTGCTCGTCTCCTACCTGCCGGTGGGCTCGCAGCAGGCCACGGAGTTCTATGCCGAGCGGGCGCTGGAGGCCGGCTGCGCCTTCGTGAACTGCATCCCCGTCTTCATCGCCTCCAAGCCCGAATGGCGGAAGCGCTTCGAGGAGCGGGGCCTGCCCCTCATCGGCGACGACATCAAGAGCCAGGTCGGCGCCACCATCGTGCATCGCGTGCTCGCCAATCTGTTCCGCGAGCGCGGGGTGCGCCTGGACCGCACCTACCAGCTCAATTTCGGCGGCAACGCGGACTTCCAGAACATGCTGGAGCGCGAGCGCCTCGAATCGAAGAAGATCTCCAAGACCCAGGCCGTGACGAGCCAGCTCGACGTGCCCCTCGACCCCGAGAACGTCCATGTGGGCCCCAGCGACCACGTGCCCTGGCTGACCGACCGCAAATGGGCCCATATCCGCCTGGAGGGCACCACCTTCGGCGGCGTGCCGCTCAACGTGGAGCTCAAGCTGGAGGTGTGGGACAGCCCCAACTCCGCGGGCATCGTCATCGACGCGGTGCGCTGCGCCAAGCTCGCCATGGATCGGCGCATCGGCGGGGCGCTGACCGGGCCCTCGAGCTACTTCATGAAGTCGCCCCCGCAGCAATTCACCGACAACGAGGCGCGCGAGGCGACCTCCCGCTTCATCGCCGGCGAGGGCGAGACCACCCATTGAGGGCGCGCCCGTGACCCTCGTCGTCCACCTGGTGCGCCACGCCGCCCACGGCCTCCTCGGCCGCACGCTCACGGGCCGCATGCCGGGCGTGTCGCTCAGCCCCGAGGGGCGCGCTCAAGGCAAGCGGCTCGCGGCGCGCCTTGGCGGCATGCCCGTCGACGCGGTCGAGACCAGCCCCCTGGAGCGGGCGCGCGAGACCGCGCAGCCCATCGCCGACGCGCTGGGGCTCACCCCCGTGGTGGCGCCCGCCCTGAGCGAGATCGAGTTCGGGACCTGGACCGGCATGAGTTTCGACGCGCTCGCCGACGATCCCGCATGGCGGCGCTGGAACGCGGCGCGCTCGCTCGGCCAGCCGCCCGGAGGCGAGTCCATGCTCGCGGTCCAGGAGCGCATGCGCGCGCATCTCGAGGCGCTCCGCCGCGAGAGGCCGGAGGGCCGCGTCGTGCTGGTGAGCCATTGCGACGTGATCCGCGCGGCGCTCCTGCACGTGCTGGGCCTCTCCCTCGACCTCTACGACCGCATCGCGGTCGACCCCGCCTCCGTCTCCACCCTCGCCCTGGGCGACTGGGGCGCCCGCGTCCTCTCCGTCAACGAGGCCTGCCCATGAAGATCGTGGTCTTCGGCCTCACCGTCTCGTCCTCCTGGGGCAACGGCCACGCCACGCTCTGGCGCGGCCTCATCCGGGCGCTGCATGCGCGGGGCCATTCCGTCGTGTTCTTCGAGCGCGACGTGCCCTATTACGCGGCGAACCGGGATCTCGCCGAGATCCCCGGGGGCGAGCTCGTCCTCTATGCGGACTGGGAGGGCGCCCGGGCCTCCGCGCGGCGCCACCTGGGCGACGCGGACGTCGCCATGGTGACGTCCTACTGCCCCGACGGGATCGAGGCCACGGACCTGGTGCTCGCGGCGTCCCGGCCGGTGCGGGTCTTCTACGACCTCGACACCCCCGTCACCCTCTCCCGGCTCCAGGCCGGCGAGACCACCACCTATATCGGCCCGACGGGCCTGGGCGGCTTCGACCTGGTGCTGAGCTATACGGGCGGCGCGGCGCTCGACGCCCTGCGCGACGATCTGGGCGCCCGGCGCGTGGCGCCGCTCTACGGGCACGTGGATCCGGCGGTGCACCGGCCCGTGGAGCCCGTCGAGGCCTTTCGCGCCGACCTGTCCTACATGGGCACCTATGCCCCCGACCGGCAGGCCGCGCTCGAGGCGCTCCTCGTCGAGCCCGCGAGGCTGCGCCCCGACCGGCGCTTCCTCATCGGCGGCGCGCAATATCCGGGGGACTTCCCCTGGACGCCCAACATCTTCTTCGTGCGCCACCTGCCGCCCCCGACCCATCCGGGCTTCTTCTCCTCGTCGCGCCTCACCCTCAACGTCACCCGCGCCGCCATGGCGGCCATGGGCTGGTGCCCGTCGGGGCGGCTCTTCGAGGCGGCGGCCTGCGGCTGCCCCATCCTGTCCGACGCCTGGGAGGGGCTCGACGCCTTCTTCGAGCCCGGCCGCGAGATCCTCACCGCCTCCACCACCGAGGACGCGGTCGCGGCCCTCGACCTGTCGGACGCGGAGATCGCCCGCATCGGCCGCGCGGCGCGCGAGCGCGCGCTCGCCGAGCACACCTCCGCCCGCCGCGCCGACACCCTGGTGGTCCTCCTCGAGGGCGCGCGGGGCGATTCCCGAACCGCCATGATGGAGGCTTGAGACATGTGGGGCATCGTGCCGGCCGCGGGCCGGGGCAGCCGCATCCAGCCGCTCGCCTTCTCCAAGGAGCTGCTGCCCGTGGGCAGCCGGCTCGAGGCGGGCGTGGAGCGTCCCTGCGCGGTGAGCGAGTACCTCGTCGAGCGCATGATCCGGGGCGGGGCCGACAAGATCTGCTTCGTGATCTCGCCGGGCAAGTCCGACATCATGGAATATTACGGCGCGGGCTACGGCGACGCCTCGGTGGCCTACGTGGTCCAGCCCCAGGCCGCGGGCCTGTGCGACGCGATCTTTCGCGCCGCGCCCCTGATCGGTCCCGACGAGCCGGTGCTCGTCGGCCTGCCCGACACCGTGTGGTTCCCGGAAGGGGGCCTGGGCCAGCTGCCGGACGACCGGCTCTCCTTCCTGCTCTTTCCCGTCGAGCATCCCGAGTTCTTCGACGCGGTCGAGCTCGACGCGGACGACCGGGTGGTGGAGATCCAGGTCAAGAGCCCCCGCGCCACCTCGCGCTGGATCTGGGGCGCGTTCAAGATGCCGGGCCGCGTCCTGCACGAGCTGCACGCCCTGTGGGGGGAGCCGGGGCGCGGCGACGAATATATCGGCACGCTGGTGAATGCCTGGCTCGCCCGCGGCGGCGAGGCGGTCGGGGTGCGGGCCGGAACGTCCTACGTCGATGTCGGGACCCTCAACGGCTACCGCGCCGCCATCGGCCTGCTCGCCGGGGCCGCGGAGGGCGGGGGCGACATCGCCGCGGGCGCCCGCGTGGCGCTCGGCCGCCCCGCCGGCCGGGCCTTCGAGGGCCTGCACGACGCCAACAGGGAATAGGACATGAACGCCGTCGACCCCCGCCTCAGCCAGGAGGAGATCCGCCGCCGCGCCGCGGAGCTCGGGCCCTGGTTCCACAACCTCGACCTGCGCGGCGTGCGCACGGCGCCGGACCACTTCCTGGGCGACTACCCGGCCGTGAAGTTCAAGGGCTTCGCCCACGCGCTGCCCGCGGACCTCACGGGCAAGACCGTCCTCGACATCGGCTGCAACGGCGGCT
>DASPJU010000858.1:0-2054 GCA_035628475.1 Salinarimonas sp.
AGCAAGGCACCGAGCGCTAGCGAAAGGGCGAGCAGCGCCGCGAGAATCCACCAATACTCTCCTTCGCCGACCGACAGAGAGCCCCTGGGAGGAACGAAACCCACGTTGAGCGCAGTGACCGAAAGCAGCGCGGAGAAGGCAGCAGGGCCGCGCGGCAAGGCGGCCGAGGCCGCCGCAACGGCGGCCATGTAGATCATCGCCAAACCGGCGAGGGACAACACGCCGTCCAGGGCGTAGCTGGCAGCAGTCGCGATGGCGGGGGCAACCAGAGCTGCCAGCCAGGCGATGGCGGGTGTTCGGTTGAGGGCTCCAGTGTGATCCACCCCACCATCGTAGCCGTGGCCGGAAGGCGTCCTCCGCCGGTACCAATCAGTGCACCGCCAGCGGTTCCTGCACCTCTTCCTTCTGGAGAAGATGCTTGCGATCTGACTGCGCTCCTAAGCGTCCGCATCAGCTGCTCGACACAAGCTTCAAGGTATGGGTCGAAGCGGGTTAGTCTCAGCTGACGCGAGAACATCCGCCCCGAGACGGGAACACGAGCGTTCCCCGCGCCCCAGCTGCACCTACTGAAGCTGGCCCAGATATTGCGCAAGCGCCTGGGCATCCGCGGCAGAAAGCTCCTTGACCCGATTCATGAGGGGGTGGTTGCGTTTGCCGGCGACAAATGCTTGCAGCTGCGGAGCGAGATATCGCGGATTCAGGCCGGCCAGCCTCGGCGTCTCGTTCTTTCCCGAATAGTCGGACATATGACAGCCCGCGCACTTCATGGACTCGGCCAAGGCTTGACCGCGGCTGGCGGCTGCCCGATCCACAGGGTACGACATTGCAATGGGCTTCCGGGACGCGAAATAGTCCGCGATATCGCGCATGTCGCTGTCAGACAGGTTTGCAGTGTTCACCTGCATCACCTGCATCGGGGTTGGGTCGGCTCGACGCTTTTCCTTGTAGGCTCTCATCTGGCTGTAGAGATACTCGCGTGTTTGCCCTTCCAGCAGGGGAAGAGGTTCATAGGACACGTCACGGCCCGCCTTGTGGCACAGCAAGCAAAGCTGCGCCTTCTGTTCGCCAGCCCTGGCGTCCGCGCTTGCCAAGTGCGGCCATAGACAGGCAAGAACCATGATCGCCAAAGTCTTCATGCGTGAAGCCGCCGATGCTAATGCGCCATCGGTGCACCTGTGCCAGGCGCGCGGGTAAGCGCCGCGTCTGTTGCGTAATGGATGTTTCCAAGGGCTGAAGCGGTGTCAGGCGGGAATGCGCTCCGAATCCGGCTGACGTGAGCCCGGCAGTTCGGTCATGGCTCGCTCCTGGAACAACGCCACTGCGGATGCACGCCGCGCCTGCAGGAGTTACTGCGTGCCCGCGCTGACCGCACTTTTGAGTGCGGCTCCTGGCGCAAACTTGACGGTTCTCGACGCAGCAATAGTCAGTGGCTCACCGGTGCGGGGGTTCCTGCCGGTGCGCTCGCCGCGAGCACTCGTCTTGAAGCTTCCAAAGCCGGTGATTGCCACCTCACCACCTGCTGCCACTTCTTTCGAGATGATGTTGATGAGGGCTTCGAGCGCCCGAGCCGCTGCTGCTTGCGACTCACCCGTTGCGGCTGCGATGGCTTCGATGAGTTCGGTCTTCTTCATGATTTTCCTTGGCGACAAAGGGCGCGAGTTTAGGCCAGATCGCGTTGAAACACTCCGTCACCAGCTTCCCAGGGGCAAGGCGGCCGCGGATTTCGACGGCGGCCCGGGAAACCTGCTTGAACTGGCGGCCAGGCCTGCTTCAGCGAACATCGATATCCAGGCTGTAGCGCCCCGCATCCGAAGCGTGGGCCTGGAACGAGAGGGCGCCGGACGGCTGCCAGGCCGCCACCATTGGCGCGGCCCGCGGCACGGCGAAGCGATAAGTGCCCAGTACACCGTCCACGGGACGGCTGCGCACCGCGATCGAGGCCCCGCTCGCGAGCGCCTGGCGGGCGCGCACCAGTGCGTCCGTGACAGCCTCGTCGACCGGCGTGCCCGCGTCGGATTCGCCGCTCATGGTGAGGGCGCCGCTGACCTCCGCCA
>DASPJU010000859.1:0-2796 GCA_035628475.1 Salinarimonas sp.
GCAAGATCTCGAAGTCGAAGGGCAACGGGCTCACCATCGACGAGTGGCTCACCTACGGCACGCCCGAGAGCCTCGCCCTGTTCATGTACAACAGGCCGCGGGAGGCCAAGCGCCTGCACTTCGACGTCATCCCCCGGCACGTGGACGACTATCTCACCTTCCTGGAGAAGTATCCCGGGCAGGACGGCAAGATGCGGCTCGGCAACCCCGTCTGGCACATCCATGGCGGGCACCCGCCCCCGCCGGAGCTGGTCCCGTCGGGCGCCGGCAACGGGCCCGGCACCACGCTCTCCTTCTCGATGCTCCTGAACCTCGTCGCGGTGGCGAACTCGGAGGATCCCGGGGTGCTGTGGGGCTTCATCCGCCGCTACGCCCCGGGCGTCTCGCCCGGGACCCATCCGCGCCTCGACCGGCTGGTCGGCCTGGCGCTCGCCTATTATCGGGACTTCGTGCGGCCCCAGAAGCGCTACCGGCTGCCGGACGAGCGCGAGGCGGCGGCCCTCGCCGACCTCGACGCGGCGCTTTCGGCGCACGAGGGCTCGACCGATTCGGATGCGCTCCAGGCGGTCGTCTACGAGGTCGGGCGCACCCATTTCCCCGACACGTCGGGGAAGTCGAAGAGCCCCGACGGGCGCCCCGGCGTGGCGCAGACCTGGTTCGCGACGATCTACGGCATCCTGCTCGGGCAGGAACGCGGGCCGCGCTTCGGCTCGTTCGTCGCCCTCTACGGCGTCGCCGAGACCCGCGCGCTCATCGCCCAGGCGCTGAGCGGCGATCTTGTGCGCGAGCACGAGGCCTTCCTGGCGGCGCGGGGCTGACGCGCCCCTGGATCGTGGCGCGCGTCGACCGCTCCCGCTTCCCCGGGGGGCCACGCCACGAGCCGATGACCCAGCGCCGGACGGGTTCTAGCGCCGCACCGGCAGCGGCTGGACCGCGGGGCCGGTGAACCGGTCGGGATGGGGCGAGGGCGCGGGGCTCGCAAAGCCCATGGCGAGGTTGGGGCTCGCATCCGCGACGAAGCCGGCGGGCGCGTCGCCCTGCGCCCTGGCGCGGGCGCTGGCGACCCGGGCGGGCGCGGCGGCCGGGGCTGCTGGGGTCGCGGCGGCGGCGAAGAGCGCCCGCAGGGCCGCCCTCTCCTCCGAGCTGGCCGGCGACGGCTCCGGCGTCCTCGCGGGCGGGGGCTCCGGGGCGCGGGCCAGGGCGGCCGCCTGGAGCGGCCGCGGCGGCGGCGCGGGGTGATCGACGGCCACGAAGGCGGGAGCCGGGGCGGTGGGCCGCAGGGGCAGCGCGACGTCGGCCGAGGCCATCATGAGGTCGCGCGGGCGCGCCGGCGGCAAGGGCACGGCCGCGAAGGCGAGCGCCGCGGGCGGGGCGATCTCCTCGGGCCGGCGCGGGGGCAGCGGAACGTCGGCCGCGCGCGGCTCGGGCGCCGCCGGGACGATCTGGCCCGGGGCCGCGTCCCGGCCGGCGGGGCCGGTCTGCCAGGTGAAGCGCGGCGCCGCGACGGGCGGCTCGTCGGCCGACGCCACGCGCACGGGCGGAGGCGCCGCGGGGAGCGGCTCGGGCGCCGGAGCCGGCGGCGCGGCGGCGACGCGGGTCGGGGCGCGCGGGACGGGCGCGGGTGCGGGCGCGCGGAAGGCCGCCATCATGTCGACGCCGTCGGTCCCTCCCGGCGCGACCGGCGCGGGAGCGTAGGCGCTCGCGACGCGCGGGGGGGCGCCCCGGCGCTGCGGCTGCGTCGCCGCGAGGTACTCGGCATCCTCGTCGTCGTCGGCGCCCCCGAAAAGCGTCGCCCAGAGGGAGCGGCGCCGAGGCTGCGCGACCTCCTCGTCGGCTGCGGCATAGGCCGCGTAGCCCGCCACGCTCCCGCCCCGGGCGATGATCTCCGCCTTGGCGACGTCGTAGCCCTCCATGGGCCGGCCGTCCTTGGGGATGTGCACCGTCCTGCCGTCGGGGAAGAGGCGGGCGAGCTGGTCGCGGGTCATGCGCGGCCAGGAGCGGACCGAGCCGGCGTCGAGATGGACGAAGGGGGTATAGGCGCTCGGATAATAGCCCACCCCGCCGCGCTGGAGGCGCATGGCCAGCGCCCGCACCCGCTCCATGGACACGTCGGGCATGTGGAAGTCCATCGCCTTGCCCTCCATGTGCTGGGAGTGCTTGGCGACCCCGCGCGAGCGGCGGCGGAGCATGGAATTGGTCGCGGGCGAGCGATAGGCCGACATGACCTGGATCGCCTCCCCCGAGCCGAGCGAGCGGTGCACCTCCCAGACGATGTCGAACAGGCGCGGATCCATCCGCGTCGCCTCGTCGCGCCGCCAGTCGCGCAGGAGCCAGTTGAGCTGCTCCAGCGCCTTGGCGTCGTACTGGCCGTTGCGGCGGAAGGTGATCGTGGCCTCTTCCTTGGTGTGGACGTGGTAGAGGGAGAGCGTGCGCGTGTCGCCGTTGGCGATCGCGTCCTGGGTGCCGCGGGCGCCCGCCAGGAGGACGGCGAGGCTCATCGTCGCGAGGCCGGCGAGCCGCAGGACGCGGCGCGCGGGTGACGACGGTCGGCTCGGGCGCTGACGGTCCAAGGTCGATCTCGTTCTCTCGCGCGGCCCGTCTGGCGACGGCACCACGGCTGCCCCGGGGAGGTCGTGATCCGCGGACTTTTGCCGGAAATCCTTAAAGGCCCCGTTAACCAGAACCCGCCGCCTCCCCCTGCCACGGCTAGGGTGAAACCATGGCGAGATTGTGGGAGACGCTCCCCTCTCCCGGATGGGAGAGGGGTGGGGGTGAGGGAGCACGCCGGGAAGAGCG
>DASPJU010000860.1:0-4002 GCA_035628475.1 Salinarimonas sp.
GCGCGCCGCGCCCGCGACCGCGTGCTCGACCGGGCTCTCGCCGCGGGGCTCGTCACGGCCGCGGAAGCGGACGCCGCCCGCGCCGAGCCCGTGCCGGAGGCGCGTCGCCCCTTCCCGATGCTGGCGGCCCACGCCGCAGACGCTGCCTTGGCCGAGCGGCCGGGGGCGGGCGTGCATCGGCTTGCCATCGACGCCCGCCTGCAGGCGAGCCTCGAGGCCCTCGCCCGGGAAGGCGCCGAGCGGCACGGGCCGAGGCTCTCGGTCGCGATCCTCGCGGTCGACAACGCCACGGGCGAGGTGCGGGCCCATGTGGGCAGCGCCGGCTACATGATCCACGAGCGCCAGGGCGCCATCGACATGGCGGCGGCCGCGCGCTCGCCGGGCTCGGCGCTCAAGCCCTTCATCTACGCCCTCGCCTTCGAGAGCGGCCTCGCCCATCCCGAGACGCTCCTCGACGACCGGCCCTCGCGCTACGGCGCCTATTCGCCCGAGAATTTCGACCTCACCTTCCAGGGGACGGTCACGGCGCGGCGCGCCCTCCAGCTCTCGCTCAACGTGCCGGCCGTCGAGCTCCTGGCGGAGGTGGGTCCCACGCGCTTCCTCGCCCGCCTGCGCCAGGCCGGGGCCGGTCTCGTCCTGCCGAAGGAGGCCGCGCCGGGGCTCGCGGTGGGCCTGGGCGGCCTCGGGATCACGCTGTCCGACCTCGCCCGCCTCTATGCGGGCCTCGCCCGCGGCGGCGAGATGGCCCCCCTCGTGCGCCGCCTCGACGGCGCGGCCCCGGCGGGGGCGGGCCTGCCCGTCGCGGACCCGGTCTCGGCCTGGTACGTGGCCGACATCCTGCGGGGAGCGCCGCCCCCGGACAACGCGCTCGCCGGGCGCATCGCCTACAAGACGGGCACGTCCTACGGCTTTCGCGACGCCTGGGCCATCGGCTTCGACCGCCGGGTGACGATCGCGGTCTGGATCGGGCGGCCGGACAACGCCGCCGTCCCGGGCCTTACGGGGCGCGCCGCCGCGGCGCCCCTCCTGTTCGACGCCTTCGCGCGGTTCGGCGGCGAGCCCGAGCCGGTGGCGCGCCCGCCCAACGTGCTGCTGGCGACGCCCGCGACCCTGCCGCCGCCGCTGCGCCACATCCGCAAGGACCAGCCCAAGACCCTGGCCGCGACCGCGACCGCGCCGCTCAAGATCGCCTTTCCCCCGGAGGGCGCGCGGGTCGATCTCGGCCTCGCGGCCGGGGGCGCGGATCTCGCGGCGCTCGCCCTCAAGGCGCAGGGCGGCGTGCCGCCGATGACCTGGCTCGTCAACGGCGCGCCCGTCGGCCCCGCGAGCCCCCGCCGGCAATCGCTGTGGCGGCCCGACGGCTCCGGCTTCGCGCGGGTGAGCGTGATCGACGCCACCGGGGCCACCGACAGCGTGACGGTTCGGCTCGAATGATCCCGGTGGGCGTGCGCCTGCGGGCGCCGCGCATCGCCGCGTTGACAATCCGGAAGCCACCTCGCTACGGTCCGCGACCACAAATCCGGGCGGGTCCGGGCCGTGGCCGCGCCGCGCGCCGCCCGACCCCGACGCCATGAGGGAACTGGACAACCCATGAAGATCCTTGTGCCGGTGAAGCGAGTTGTGGACTACAACGTGAAGATCCGGGTGAGGTCGGACGGGTCTGGGGTCGAGATGTCGAACGTGAAGATGTCGATGAACCCCTTCGACGAGATCGCGGTCGAGGAGGCGATCCGGCTCAAGGAGAAGGGCCGGGCCAGCGAGATCGTGGCGGTCTCGATCGGGCCCGCGCAAGCCGCCGAGACCCTGCGCACGGCGCTCGCGATGGGGGCCGACCGCGCCATCCTGGTCAAGACCGACGCCGTGGTCGAGCCGCTCGCGGTGGCCAAGATCCTCAAGGCGATCGCGGCCGCCGAGGCGCCGGGCCTGGTGATCATGGGCAAGCAGGCCATCGACGACGACGCCAACCAGACCGGGCAGATGCTGGGCGCGCTCACGGGCTGGCCCCAGGGCACCTTCGCCTCCAAGGTGGAGCTCGCGGAGGGCGCGGTCGAGGTCACCCGCGAGGTGGACGGGGGCCTGCAGACCGTGGCCCTGACGCTGCCCGCCATCGTGACCACGGACCTGCGCCTCAACGAGCCGCGCTATGCGAGCCTGCCCAACATCATGAAGGCCAAGAAGAAGCCCCTCGACGAGACGAGCCCCGAGGCGCTGGGCGTGGACGTGGCGCCCCGCCTCAAGGTGATCCGCACCGCCGAGCCCGCCTCGCGCCAGGCCGGGGTCAAGGTGACCTCGGTGGCCGACCTCGTCCAGAAGCTCAAGAACGAAGCCGGAGTGCTGTGATCATGGCCGTCCTTCTCATCGCCGAGCACGACAACGCGTCGCTGAAAGACGCCACCCACCGCGCGCTCACCGCCGCCCGCGGGGTCGGCTCGCCCGTCCACGTGCTGGTGGCCGGCCAGGGCTGCGGGCCGGCGGCGCAGGGGGCGGCCGCCCTGGAGGGCGTCGACAAGGTGCTGGTGGCGGAGGCCGCGGAGCTGGAGCACGCGCTGGCCGAGCCGCTGGCGGCGCTGATCGCGGGGCTGGCGGGCGGCTACGAGGCTCTGGTGGCGCCCGCCACCACGATGGGCAAGAACGTGATGCCGCGGGTGGCGGCGCTGCTCGACGTCATGCAGGTGTCGGACGTGACGCGGGTGGTCTCGCCCGACACGTTCGAGCGGCCGATCTATGCCGGCAACGCGATCCAGACCGTGCAGGCCACCGACGCCAAGCGTGTGCTCACGGTGCGGACCTCGGCGTTCGCGCCCGCCGGCACGGGCGGGGGCGCCGCGATCGAGAGCGTGGCGGCTGCGGCCGATCCGGGGGTGTCGCGCTACAAGGGGTCGGAGATCGCGCATTCGGACCGTCCGGAGCTGACGTCGGCCAAGATCATCATCTCGGGCGGTCGGTCGCTGGGCTCGGCGGAGAACTTCACGCGCTACATCGAGCCGATCGCGGACCGCCTGGGCGCCGCGATGGGGGCCTCGCGGGCGGCGGTGGACGCGGGCTACGCGCCCAACGACTGGCAGGTGGGCCAGACCGGCAAGGTGGTGGCGCCCGATCTGTACATCGCGGTGGGGATCTCGGGGGCGATCCAGCACCTGGCGGGGATGAAGGATTCCAAGATCATCGTGGCGATCAACAAGGACGAGGAGGCGCCGATCTTCCAGGTGGCCGATTACGGCCTCGTGGGCGACCTCTTCGCCATCCTGCCCGAGCTCCACAACGAACTCGCAACGACAGGACCCGAAACCTGATCCAAGAACGCTGAGGCGACGTCCGCACAAGAGCCGATTCCCTTGAGACGCGATCGGCTCTAAAGACAATCGGGGCAGGCGCGCGGCGCGGGGGTACGAGAGTTCGATGGCCAACACGATCAAGACGGTGGGCGTGATCGGCGCCGGGCAGATGGGCAACGGCATCGCCCATGTCTGCGCGGTCGCGGGCTACGACGTGCGCCTGAACGACATCAACGAGGACCGCATCCATGCGGGCCTCGCGACCGTCAACGGCAACATGGCGCGCCAGGTGGCCAAGGGCGCGATCCCCGAGGACATCCGGCGGCAGGCCCTCGAGCGGATCGTGCCGGCTCCGCGCTACGAGGACCTGGCGCCCTGCGACATCGTCATCGAGGCCGCCACCGAGAACGAGGAGGTCAAGCGCAAGATCTTCCAGGCCCTGTGCCCGCTGATCCGGCCCGAGACGATCCTGGCCAGCAACACCTCGTCGATCTCGATCACGCGGCTCGCCGCATCGACCGACCGGCCCGAGCGCTTCATCGGCATCCATTTCATGAATCCCGTGCCCTTGATGCAGCTCGTCGAGCTCATCCGCGGCATCGCCACCGAGGACCCGACCTTCGAGTCCGCAAAGCAGTTCATCAACAGGCTCGGCAAGACCCTGACCGTGGCCGAGGACTTCCCGGCCTTCATCGTCAACCGCATCCTGCTGCCGATGATCAACGAG
>DASPJU010000861.1:0-4195 GCA_035628475.1 Salinarimonas sp.
TCGAGGCTGCCGCCGCCGAGATCGCCCACCACCCCGTCGCCGCCATAGAAGCCCGAGATCACGCCCAGCGCGGCGAGCTCAGCCTCGCGGGGGCCCGACAGGAGCTCGATGTCGAGCCCCACGGCCTGCGAGGCCGCCGCCAGGAAGGCGGGCCCGTTGCCCGCGTCGCGGGCGGCCGCCGTGGCGAGCACCCGGACCTCGCCCATCTCCATGGTCCGGCACAGGATGCGGAAGCGCCGCAGGGCCGCGATGGCGCGGGCCATGCCCTCCTCGTCGAGGCGTCCCGTGGTCGCGACGTGGCGGCCGAGCGCGCACAGGACCTTCTCGTTGTAGATCGGGGTCGGGGCTCGGGTAAGGCCCTCATAGGCCACCAGGCGCACCGAGTTCGAGCCGATATCGATCACCGCGACCGGACGGCCGACCTTCAGGCGGCCGGGGGCCTCGCCGGAATCGAGGCGATCAGGAGCGCTGGCGCTTGGCGAGCGCCCGGGGACTTGAGGTCTTGAGCGATTTTCCACGACCGGACAGGCTCGGGTTGGTCATGAAATACTTGTGCGCGTTGAATGGTTCCTCCCCGGCAGAAGGGGAGATCCGCTCGCTCGCGCCGGTGGGTAGTACCCGCCAGCTCTGCTCATTGTCGAGCAGATTCGCGAGCATGATCTGGTCCAGCACCTGCTGATGGACAGTGGGGTTGTGGATCGGCAGCAAGGCCTCCACGCGGCGGTCGAGGTTGCGCTGCATGAGGTCCGCCGAGGAGATGTAGACGTGCGCCTTGGCGTGCGGCAGCCCGTAGCCGCGCCCGAAGGCGTAGATGCGCGAATGCTCCAGGAAGCGTCCGACGATGGACTTCACCCGGATGTTGTCGGACAGGCCCGGGATGCCGGGCCTGAGGCAGCAGATGCCGCGCACGATCATGTCGACCTGCACCCCGGCCCCGCTCGCGTCGTAGAGCGCGTCGATGATCTCGGGGTCGACCAAGGAGTTGCACTTGCCCCAGATCGCCGCCGGGCGCCCGGCACGGGCATGCTCGACCTCCTCGGCGATGTGCTGGAGCAGCTTCTTCTTGGCCGTCACCGGGGATACGGCCATGCGCTCCAGCTCGGCGGGCTCGGCATAGCCCGTCACGAAGTTGAAGATGCGCGACACGTCACGGGCGATGACGGGATCGGCGGTGAAGAAGGACAGGTCCGTGTAGATGCGCGCCGTGATCGGGTGGTAGTTGCCGGTGCCCACGTGGCAATAGGTCACGAGCTGACCCGCCTCCCGGCGCACGACCAGCGACAGCTTGGCGTGGGTCTTCAGCTCGATGAAGCCGAACACCACCTGCGCGCCGGCCTTCTCGAGGTCGCGCGCCCAGCGGATGTTGGCCTCCTCGTCGAAGCGGGCCTTGAGCTCCACGAGCGCTGTCACGGACTTGCCGGCCTCGGCGGCCTCGGCCAGCGCGGCGACGATGGGAGAGTTCGAGGAGGTGCGGTAGAGGGTCTGCTTGATCGCCACCACGTTGGGGTCGCGGGCGGCCTGGCCGAGGAACTGCACCACCGCATCGAACGACTCGTAGGGGTGGTGGACGATGAAGTCCTTCTGGCGGATGGCGGCGAAGCAGTCGCCGCCCTGCTCGCGGATGCGCTCGGGGAAGCGGGGGTTGTAGGGCTTGAATTTCAGGTCCGGCCGGTCGAGGGCGACGATCTGGGCGAGCTCGTTCAGCGCCAGCATGCCGTCGACGAGGAACACCTCGTCGGGTGCAACGTCGAGCTCCTCGGCGACGAAGACCCGCAGGTCCTCGGGCGTGTCGCCCTCGACCTCCAGGCGGATCACGGTGCCGCGCCGGCGCTGCTTGAGCGCCGTCTCGAAGAGCCGCACCAGGTCCTCGGCCTCCTCCTCGATTTCGAGGTCGGAATCGCGGATCACCCGGAAGCCGCCCTTGCCGACCACCTGGTAGCCCGGGAACAGGCGCGCCGTGTGGATCACGATCGCCTGCTCGAGGGCGAGATAGCGGGTGGCGCCGGTATCGGCGAAATCGGGCAGGCGGATGAAGCGCTCGACCTTGTTGGGGAGGCGGATGAGCGCGTTCAGCGTGCGACCGTCCTTCTGGCGCTGGAGCTTGAGCGCGATCGAGAAGCCCGCGTTCGGGATGAAGGGAAAGGGATGCGCCGGGTCGATGGCCAGCGGCGTGAGGACCGGGAAGACATGGTGAAGGAAATAGTCGTCGAGCCAGGCCCGCTCGGCGCGGGTGAGGTCGCCGGGTTCCGCGAGCACGATGCCCTCGTGCAGGAGGTCGTCCTTGAGCTCGCGCCACCGCCGCTGCTGGTCGGAGGCGAGCGTCATGACCTCCTGGTCGATGCGGGCGAGCTGCTCCGCCGGCGTCAGCCCGTCCTGGGAGAGCGTCGCGACGCCGGAGCGCACTTGCCCCCGCAGGCCCGCGACGCGGACCATGAAGAACTCGTCGAGATTGTTGGCGGAGATCGAGAGGAAGCGCAGCTGCTCCAACAGAGGATGGTTGCGGTTGCTCGCCTCCTCCAGAACGCGTCGATTGAACTGCAGCCAGGACAGCTCGCGGTTCACGAAGCGCGCGGGCGTGCCGCGCAGGGCAAGGCCCTCGGGCGGGGGCGAGGGCGCGGCGGCCTCCTCCGGGACGGCGGGCTCTTGTCGCAGGCCAGGCGCCGTCTCGCTTGCCACCGGGGTCTCCCGCTTGCGTCCACGTGCTTTCATGAGGTTACCACACGATAGATTTGCGACGGTTTGATGAGAAGCGCGGTCTCAAGGCTCGTCCTCGGGCGGCGCGAGGCGGGAGATGAGGTCGGCCGCCATGGCCCGGGTGATGCGCCGGCCGCGGCTGAGCGCCTCCCGGTCGAGGGCCGCCACCGCCTCCGCAGCGCGGGCGAGCGAGCGCTCCAAGCGCAGGGCCAGCGCGTCCACCACCGTGGTGTCGACAACGAGCTGGCGGTCGACGAACAGCTTCACCAGCACCGCCTTGAGCAGGGCGTCGTCGGGCGAGTCCAGGGTGACGCTCGGAGCAAGGCGCAGGCGCGACAGCAGGTCGGGGGTTTTCAGACCCCATCCGTCGGGCGGCGTGGATGCGGTGAGCACCACGTGGGCCCGCCGCTCGCGGGCGAGGTTGAGGAGGTGGAACAGGGCCGCCTCGTCGCGCTCCCCGCGATCGGCGTCCTCGATCACGAGGGCGCCGGCGGAGACGAGATGGGGCACGCGCTCGCCCGTGACCGCGCTGGCGGGCACTGTCCAGCCGCGGGCGTCGGTGGCCCAGATCGAGGCGAGGTGGCTCTTGCCGGAGCCCGGCGGGCCCTCGAGGCGCAGGACCGTGTCGGGCCAGTCGGGCCAGCGCTCGACGAGCGCGTAGGCGCGCTCGTTGGAGGGGCTGACGAGGAAGTCCTCGCGGCCGTAGCGCGGGTCGAGGGGCAGATCGAAGGCGAGCTGGCGCGGCGGCTCACGGCTCATGGGCGGGCCGCTCCAGGACGGGCGCCGCGGGCGCTCCGCCGGAATAGATGCTGCTCGCCAGGTAGCGGCGCAGGGCGAAGCGGGCCAGCACGCCGATGGCGGCGGCAAGCGGCACGGAGAGCAGGAGGCCCACGAAGCCGAACAGCGAGCCGAAGGCGAGCAGCGCGAACATCAGCCAGACGGGATGCAGGCCCACGGAGGCGCCCACCAGCTTCGGGGACAGGATGTTGCCCTCGACGAACTGGCCGACCAGAAAGAGCCCGAGCGTCGCGACGACCAGCCACCATTCGGGCCAGAACTGCACGATGGCGACGCCCACCGAGAGCAGCAGCCCCGTGAGCGAGCCCACATAGGGGATGAAGCTGAGAAGGCCCGCCGAGAGCCCGATCAGGATCCCGAAATTGAGCCCGATCACCGAGAGTCCCACCGCGTAGAAGGTCCCCAGGATGAGGCAGACGGCGCTCTGCCCCCGGATGAAGCCCGCGATGGCTGCGTTGATCTCGCGGCACAGCGCCCGGATCGTGTGCTGGTGCGCCCTGGGCAGCCAGGAGTCGACGGCGTCCACCATGCGGTCCCAGTCGACCAGGAGATAGAAGGCGACCACGGGCGTCACCACAAGGAGCGCCACGACGCTGACGATCGACTGCCCGCCCGACCAGAGCGAGCGCAGGAAGGTGGCGAGCCAGCCGGCGCCCTGGGTCACGAAGTCGCCGACCGACGATTCCAGCTCCTTCAGGTTGGC
>DASPJU010000862.1:0-2161 GCA_035628475.1 Salinarimonas sp.
CGTCGCCCGTGCAGGCCACGTGGTGCGGCGCCTGGTCGCGCATGTCGGTGACGAGCGCGGCCAGCAGCTCCATGTCGTGGAACTTGTCCCGGCCGCGATGCCAGTTGATGTAGCCCGTGAGGCGCTTCGACAGGAGCTGCCGCAGCCTGATGCGGGGTAGGGGGCCGACATGGGGGTCGGTCAGGTGCGCGATCCGGAACATGGACATTGAACGCTGGGTTCCCCGCCAGGTTCGCGCCGCTCTCAGGCGCTGCCGATGAAGATGCCGGCGAGGAGCACCAGCACCCCGCCGACCACCACCTGGAAGGTGGCGCGCAGGAAGGGCGTATCCATGTACCGCGTCCGAATCCAGGAAATAGCGAACAGCTCGACCACGACCACGACCGCCGCGATCACGGTGGCGATCAGGAAGGCGTTCTCCCAGGCGTCGGGCACGAGATAGGGCAGGGTATGGCCGATCCCGCCCAGGGCCGTCATGACGCCGCAGACCACGCCCCGCAGCCAGGGCGAGCCGCGCCCCGTGATGATGCCGTCGTCGGAGAGCGCCTCCGTGAGCCCCATGGAGATGCCGGCGCCCACCGAGGCCGCCATCCCCACCAGGAAGGTCTCCCAGTTGTTCTTGGTGGCGAAGGCGGCGGCGAAGAGCGGCGCGAGCGTCGAGACCGAGCCGTCGATGAGGCCGGCGAGCCCCGGCTGGACATATTGCAGCACGAAGAGGCGGCGCTTGGCCTCCGTCTCGGCGGCTCCCTCGTCGCCCGAGACGTGGGCCTGCTCGAGCTCGCCCGCGCGCCGGCCGTGGCCGCGCTCGATCTCGGCGAGCCGCGTGAACAGGGAGCGCACGGCCAGGTCCGCCGACTGCTCCGCGGCGCGCTCGTAGAAGGTGGCGGCCTGCAGCTCCATGAGCTCGGCCTCGCGGCGCATCCTCGCGGCGTCGAGGCCGGGGGTCCACCAGGGGGTGCGGCGCTTGAGGAAGCCGCGCACGTCCTCGCGGCGGATCGGCGGCAGGTGCTCGCCGAAGCGCTCGCGGAACAGGCCGTAGAGGGAATCGCGGTGGGAGCGCTCCTCGGCCGCCATGCCGTCGAACATCCGGGCGGAGGCCGGGAAATCCGCGCGCAGGCGATCCGCGAAGCTCTGATAGATCCGCGAATCCTCCTCCTCGGAGACGATGGCGAGCGCGACCACCTCGCGCTCGGTGAGCTCTGACAAGGCCTTCATCGGCAACCCCCGCGACGGCGCCACGTTAGCGCCTTGGCCCAGGGGCCGCCATGCGCCAGGATGCCTGGGGCAGGGGTTCCCGCCCCGCGTCGCCGAACTCCGAGCCTGGGCCGCCGGCTCAGTACTGGGTGCCGGGGATCAGGGTCGAGATCACCTGGTTGTCGCTCAGATCGAGGGCGGGCGACCAGGCGAAGGCGGGCGTGCGGTTGAAGAGGGAGAGGACGAACGTGACGAGCATCGGAGCACCTATGAAGCCTTGCCGGTGGTTATGCTCCTGCGTGGGGCGCAAGGCAAGGCGATAGGATTGCCGATTTTCTCGGTCAGCCATGCGATGTGCGCATGCGCACGCCGCGCGCTCGGTCATAATCTTTCAACCATCCAGGCGCATCATGCCCGATCCCGCTCCCCCTGACGACGGCGCGACCAACCCCCTCCTGCGGCGCCTCCTGCCGCTCTATTTCCGCCTCGCGCGGGGGGTGACGCTGGGCGTGCGCGCCGCGGTGCTCGACGATCGCGACCGCGTCTTCCTCCTGCGCCACACCTATGTACGGGGCTGGCACATGCCCGGCGGCGGCGTGGAGGTCGGCGAGAGCGCGCCCGACGCCCTCGCCCGCGAGCTCGAGGAGGAGGCCCGCATCCGGCTCACCGGCGCGCCGGCCCTGGTCGGAGCCTACTTCAACGCGGGGCTCGGCAACCGCGACCACGTGCTCGTCTATGCGGTGCGCGCGTTCGAGGTGACCGAGGACAAGCGCCCCGACCGGGAGATCGCGGAGGCGGGCTTCTTCCCCCTCGACGCCCTGCCGGAGGAGACGACCGGGGCGACCCGGCGGCGCCTCGACGAGATCGCGGGACGACGGATGCCGGACGGGGTGTGGTGAGGGATGCGCGCCCGGGAGGCTCGCGCCCGAACCCTCTCCCCTGGAGGGAGAGGGTGGCCTGCGCGGCA